>DASZLC010000099.1:0-37697 GCA_035552615.1 Solirubrobacteraceae bacterium | reverse complement strand
CTGGCCGAGCGTGCTCCGGCCGCGAGCGTCGGGGCGGTGTAGCGCAGCCCGTCGATCAGCAGGGTGACCATGCGGTGCGCGTAGTCGGCGTCGTCGCCGGCCGGCAGGCATAGGCTGGCCACCGCTTGCAGCAGGTCGCCGGGCTTGACATCGGCGCGAGCCTGGCCGGCGGCCGCCGCGGCATCGAGCAACAGCGCGAGGGCGGGCATCAGGGGCTCCTGGAAGCAGCCGGGAAGGCCTTCGAAGGCGGGCGTTTCCGAGTTCAGCGCAGCGGCGAGCCCACGCTTGGTCGCCAGAAGGTTGGTGTATCGCTGCAGCCAGCGCTCCAGCGCCTCGCCGGGCTCGTGCTCGGCGGCCAGCGCCGGGGCAGCGCTGGCGCAAGCGTCGAGTTCGTGCCGGAAGACGGCGGCGACCAGGTCGGAGCGCTGCGGGAAGTGGCGGTAGACGGTGCCGACGCCGACACCCGCCCGTTCGGCGATCTCGCGCACCGGGGTGTGCACACCCGACGTGGCGAACGCCACCCTGGCTGCCTCGAGCAACGCGTCGATGTTGCGTCGCGCGTCGGACCGTACGCGCCTGGGCGTCTCCGTGATGTTTTCGCTCACGTGCCTCCTCGCTCTTGTAAACGGAACCTTGTTCCGTATATTGGTTCGCGGAACATGGTTCCGCTTAGCGCTGATGGTAGGGCACCGGCACGGTGCCGGCCACTCGCCGACCGCTTAATGACCGCCTCCGAGGAGAGAACATGAGATACCGCACGCTGGGCCGAACCGGAATCGACGTCAGCCCATACTGCCTGGGCACGATGATGTTCGGGGCCATGGGCAATCCCGACCACGACGACTCGGTCCGGATCATCCACAGGGCCCTGGACGCAGGGATCAACTTCATCGACACCGCCGACGTGTACTCCCAAGGCGAATCGGAGCAGATCGTCGGCAAGGCACTCAAGGGCCGCCGCGACGACGTCGTGCTCGCCAGCAAGGTGCACTATCCGATGGGCGACGATCCGAACCGGCGCGGCAACTCACGGCGGTGGATTTTCGCCGCCGTCGAGCAATCCCTGAGCCGCCTGCAAACGGATCACCTCGACCTGTACCAGGTCCACCGCCCCGACCCGACGGTTGACGTCGAGGAGACGCTGTCGGCCCTGTCTGACCTGATCCACAGCGGCAAGGTCCGCGCGATCGGTGCGTCGAGCTTCCCGGCCTCGGATATCGTCGAGGCGCAGTGGGTCGCCGAGCGGCGCGGCCTGGAGCGCTTCCGGACCGAGCAGCCGCCGTACTCGATCGTCAACCGCAGCATCGAGCGCGAGGTGCTGCCGGTCTGCCAGCGCTACGGCATGGGCACATTGGTTTGGAGCCCACTAGGCCAGGGCCTGCTCACCGGCCGCCACCGCCGCGGCGAGCAGACCGACACCCACCGGTCCGGCGGCATGCCGCAGCACTTCAGTGACCAGCGCAAACTCGACGTGGTCGAACAGCTGATCCCGCTCGCCGCCGAGGCCGGCCTGCCGATGACTCACCTTGCAATTGCGTTCGCGGTCGCCCACCCGGGCGTCACCTCGGCGATCATCGGCCCTCGCACCATCGAACAACTCGACGACCTGCTCGCCGGCGCCGACGCCACCCTCGACGACGAGGTCCTCGACCGCATCGACGAGATCGCTCCCCCCGGCACCGACGCCGGCCCCAACACCGTGGCGTACACGCCACCGGCGATCTCGAACATGAGCCAGCGTCGCCGGCCGGTGGCCGAACGCTCCGCCGCCTGAGTGGTCACTGAGCCCGCCACCAGCTCGTGACGAGCGCTGCATATTCGTCGGCGGCGTCCTCCCATACGAAGTGCCCGGCGTCGATCATGTCGAGCTTGCTGTTCGGCAAACGCTCGCGGAGGTACTCGGCGTTGACCGGTGGCACCGCCGGGTCCCGCGCGCCGGCGATGATCTGCACCGGGGTCGGGATCTGTGGCAGCACGTCGCGGAGGATCGGAAGCTCGGTCGGGTAGCTGCGGACGTAGCGCATCGATTCAACGAAGCGGTCCCCGTCGTAGGAGGAGAGGTAGTCCTCGCGGATGGGCTCCGGCATCGCGTACCGCTCGATGCCGGCGGTCAGTGCGTCGTTGACGATCTGCCGTGGGTCGGCGCTGCGGTATGTCTGCAGGTCGGGCGCTGTTACCCAGTCCTTCAGCCGGCTGCCGAGCTGCAGCGGGAACGCTGCGCCTCCGCTCCCGACCACGAGACTGCGGAAGCGGCCTGGGTGCCGGGCCGCGGCGAAGAGGGAGGCGCCGGTGGCGATGTCGGGACCGACGACGTGCGGGTTCTCCAGTTCGAACGCGTCTGCGAGGCGGACGACGAACTCGCCCATCGCTCGCGGGGAGAGCAGCTCGTCGCTTCGCTGGGAATGACCGAATCCTGGCAGGTCGACGGCCACGAGATAGGTGCGTTCGGCGAGGTGCAGCCAGGTCGGCTCGAAGGCGTACAGGCTCTCCGGCCACGGGCTCAACAGCAAGGCGTGATCATCGCCCTGCTCGCTCTTGGCGTGGCGGATCGCGAGCCCGTCGATCGTCCGGAACTGGGGTTGGATGGGGCCGTTCAACCAGGTGCTCATCCGGCGAGTGTCGGTTGCCTGCGCGCGGCTCGCATCCGCCAGTGGACAGCGAGACGCCTCATCGCGCTACGGCGGGAGCACGCGGTCGAGCTCGTTGCGTGAGCTGATGTCGAGCTTGATGAACACCTTCCGCAGGTGGTACTTGACGGTGCGCGGACTGATGAACAGCCGGGTGCCGATCTCGGGGTTGGAGAGTCCGTCGCGGGCGAGCGCCGCGATCTGCTGCTCCTGTGCGGTGAGCTCGTCGCGCGTTTCCTCGGTTCGTTTTCGAACCGTCTCGCCGGTGGCCATCAGCTCGCGCCGGGCGCGATCGGCGAACGCATCAATTCCCATTGTGCTCAGCATCTCGTGGGCAGTGCGCAGCTGCTCGCGCGCGTCGACGCGGCGGCGTTCACGGCGCAGCCATTCGCCGTAGAGCAGATGCGAGCGGGCGAGCTCTGCACGCACGGGAACACGCCGCAGGTGCGTGATCGAGTCGCGGTAGAGCCTGTCGGCGAGATCGCCCTCGCTGATCAGAGCGCGGACGCGGGCCTCGATCCCGAGTGCCCAGTCGGTTGGCGTCACGCGCGTTCGCACGGAGAGCCACTCCAGCGCGGTCCTGACGAGCTCCAAGTCACCGGTTCGCGACGCTGCCTCGCCCAGCTCGGTGACAAGAAACGGGCCCGCACTCATCGGATCGCGCCTGAACGCATCACACACGGCGTCGCGCGCGGCGTCGTGGCGACCGAGGCCGTTGTAGAGCACTGCGCTCGCGTAGGCGTTGCCCGTCCAGCCGCGTGCCGTTGCCTCGTCCCAGGTGGCCTTGATCAGCTCTGAGGCCTCCATCTCGTGGCCTCGCCAGGCGGCGAGTGTCATCCGGGCGTTCAGGAGCGGTGGGTTCCCGGTCGCCTCGGCGATCAGACGCTCTTCTTCGACCATCAGCGCCGCCGTCGCGAGCTCGCCGGCGAGCAGATGGCTCCTGGCGAGAAAGCCGAGCGCGAGCTGCAGGTCCAGCAGCGCCCCCGTGTCGCGGGCGAACTGCGCATGGCGAGCTGCCAACGCACTCCAAGCTTCGACATCCCATAGCTCGGTGGCGACGAGAACGCTCACCCTTCCGCCGCCGAGCCAGAGACAGCGATCGGGTTCGTCGGGCCACATCTTCAGCGCGAGAAGCATCTCGAGTGCGCGGGTGAGGGTCGGCGCGGCCGCCGTGTATCCGTCGGTCAAACGCAGCACCAATCCGTCGAGCAGAATGTCGACAGCGCGAGGCGGGTCGGGGCCGGGGGGTGCATTGCGCGCGGCCTCGGCGGCCTCCATCAGCCCGCCGGGGATGTCGACGTCGGCCGCCATCGCGGCTCCGAGCGCCTCGACGTGCGTCTCGCGGGCGAGGTTTGCGTCGAGCGACTGCAGCCGTCTGGCGGCGCTCACGAGCAGCCGACCAGCGTCTCCGGAACGTCGCTGCTCCAGCGCGATCTGTCCGCGCAGTAGCTCGACGCGCGCGCGCTGCAATGCGTCGAGCGGTCCTGCCTCGACGGCGACCAGCAGTCCGAGCGCCGCGTCGAGGGCGCCGGCGTCGTCCTTTGCTCGGGCCGCAGTGAGCAGCCGCTCGGCGCGGCGAGCGGGTTCGGCTGTCAGCAGCGCGGCGCGCTCCAGGAACGCGGCGGCGGCGGCAAACCCCCCCCGCGCCTGCGCTCGGCCGGCGGAGCGCTCCAACTCCACCGCGACGTCCTCGTCGGGTCCGGGCGCGGCCTGCGCACGGTGCCACGCTCGGCGGTCAGGATCGGACTCCGCATCGGTCGCCTCGGCCAGCGCCCGGTGAACGTCCTGTCGCTCCTGGAGGGACGCGGACCGGTACGCCGCCGAGCGCACCAGCGGATGGCGAAACCGCACACGTGCGGCGAACTCCAGCAGCCCCGCCTCGCCCGCCGGCGTCGCCGCCTCGAAGGAGATTCCGAGGCGCTCGGCCGCACGCCACACCAGCGACGGCTCACCTACCGGATCGGCCGCCGCCAACTGCAACAGCCGCCGCGTGTCGCCCGGAAGCGCCTGCAGCCGCCGGCCGAAGCTGTCCTCGATGGTCCTCGACAGCGACACCCCGCCGGGCAGCCCGAACCCGCCGGCCAGCTCCGCGGGAGTCAACCCCTTAAACAGCTCCAGCAACGCGAGCGGGTTACCGCGTGTCTCAACGACGAGCTGATCCCTCACCCGCGCGTCCAGCGGCCCGGTCAACACCGATTCCAAGAGCGCATGCGCATCCACCTCGCCGAGCCCCTGCACCACCAGCTCCGGCAATCCACCAAGGTCCTCGCTCTGCGCGCGGGCGGCGAACACCAGACCCACCGACTCCGCCTCCAAACGCCGCGCCACGAACGCCAGAACCTGCGCCGAGGCGCGATCGAGCCACTGCTCGTCATCCACCACACAAATCAGCGGCCGCTGCTCCGCCACATCGGCAAACAGGCTCAAGACCGCCAGCCCGACGAAGAACAGATCCGGCGCCGGGCCGCGACTGACACCGAACGCCGTGCGCAGCGCGTCACGCTGCGGAGAGGGCAAGCGCTCCAGGCGATCGAGCATCGGCGCGCACAACTGATGCAACCCAGCGAACGCGAGCTCCATCTCCGACTGCACACCAGCAGCACGCTCCACCCGGCAATCCAACGCCCGCTCCACGACGTAATCCAACAGCGCCGACTTGCCCACACCCGGCTCGCCACGCACCACCAACACCTGGCTCTCACCCGCGCGAACCGTTTCGAGCAACAGGTCGAGCACGTCAATCTCGCTGCGCCGACCTCTCAGCTCCGCAGCGCGGGGTCGGATCGGCGAATAACTCGACATCGGTCCGACAAGCACGGTACACCCGGCATCGACTCGCCGCGACCGGCCTAGTGGAGCGTGCCCGTGGCCGGGTTCTGAGCGGGCCAGCCGACAGCGTCGAACACGGCGATCGGGTCGAGGTAGTCGCGCCATCGAGTGACCTTGCGCTGGCTGATCGTGAGCACCGACACATAGCGATTGGAGTAGGCGACGCCGGTTCCGACGGCGCGGCCTGCGGACGCGTACTCGAGCACGAGAACGCTGCTCTCGCGGTCGCGATGGACGGCCAAGTCAAAGCAGCGATCCAGTACGAACATCTGCCCGTAGGGGCGATACAGCTCAGCGACCGCGGTGCGGCCAACCACGTGCCGCGGATAGTTGGGAACGGTGATGATGTAGTCGAACACCACGTCGTCGGCGAGCAGGTCGAAGAAGTGTTCCCCGTCGGCAAGTCCGACGAGTGCCGCTTCGATGAGGCGAAAGAACGGCTCCAGCGCCCGGAAGTCGTCGAGGTTGCCGATCGAGCTCATCCCGCAACCGCCGCAGCCCAGGCCGATGCCGTCCGCCGTGCGAACTCGGCGAAGCTCGTGGGCGGGACGCCGGTGACGGCACGGACGTCGTCGTTGGGTCGCGAGCCGCTGCCGGATGCGACGGTTTCCGTGAGCAGTCTGAGCATCTCGCCGTACTCGGTCGGTACTCCGGACCCGATGATGGCGTCGATCCATGCGCCTCGGTCGATGTCGACGTGCCGGATCGCCTCAGCGGTGACGCTCCCGATCACGTCGGCGGCCTCACGCATCGTCAGCCGATCCGGGCCCGTCGGGGCGTACTGGGCGCCCGCGTGAGCGCTCGGGTCGGCGAGCGTCGCCGCCGCGACGCCCGCGATGTCGCCGGCGTCGACGAACGCCTCACTACCGTCGCCAGTCGGGACGGTGATCGCGCCGTCGATCGGCTTCAGGAACGTCTCGCTGAAGTTCTGCATGAACCAGGCGGGCCGCACGATTGAGTGGGTCATGGAGGTGCGCCCAATCAGGTCGAGCTCGACGGCCCGCAGCGCGAGTTCGGGCGGAGCCATGTCGATGCCGTACGCGCTGAGGTAGGTGATGTGCTGGACGCCGGCGTCCTGCACCAGATCCAGGAATGCCGATACCTGGGGGGCAAAGCGCGTTCTCATCACCGGTGGCACCAGGTAAATGCGGTCGACTTCGTCGACGACGGCTCGGTGCGTGGCGGGGTCGTCCCAGTCGAACCGTGCGTCGGCACCGTTGCGTGCCGCAGTGCGGACGGAGTACCCCAGTTCGGTCATGCGGTTGGCGATTCTCGTGCCAGTCTTTCCTGTGCCGCCGAGGACGAGGATCGTTGTTCGTGAGTTGGTCATCACGCAATGGTTTCGGTCCGTGGCGCGCGGATCAATGCGCCCGGCGCTCTGATCTTTGTGCGATACGCTCACGCCGTGGACGTGCTGCAAGAGCACCTGGCCAGGGCTCGCGCATCGGGCGGCGTCTTTGCGCGGTCGGTCGCCCGGCCGCCGTGGGGTCTGCGTCTTCCGGGCACGATCCAGCTCGCGGTTCATGCCGTCGTGCGGGGGCGTGCCTGGTTGTGGCTCGAGGACCCGCGATTGGCGGTCGAGCTGACGCCCGGCGACGTGGCGCTCGTCCGCGGCGGCACGGATCACCATGTGGCACACCGCGTCGCTGCTGCGTGCCTGACCCCGGATCACTTCCGCGCGCGCCACGCAGACGACGAGCAGTCAGCCGGTGAGCACGCGACCGTATTCATGTGTGGGGCGTACCGGTTCTCCGGGGACGTCGGTCGCGGCTTGCTCGAGGCACTGCCGCCGATGTTGCATCTGCCGTCTGCCGACCACGACCCGCTCCACGATGTCATCGGGCTGCTCTCACGCGAGCTGGTGACCCAGGAGCCAGGACAGCAGACGGTCCTCGATCGGCTGCTTGACGTCGTTCTCGTCCACGCCATGCGCGCGTCGTTTCGCCAGAGCGCCCGCGCGCCGCGCTGGTATCAGGCATCTGCGGATCCTCGCCTGGCCGTGGCGCTTCGCGCCATGCACGGCGACGCGGCCCACCGGTGGACGGTGCCGGAGCTCGCTTCGCTCAGCGGGCTTTCGCGAGCCGCCTTTGCGCGCGCGTTTCAGGACGCTCTCGGCCAGGCCCCGATGCAGTACCTGACGGAGTGGCGCATGACACTCGCGCGGGACCAGCTGCGCTCCGGCGAGCTGACTCTCACGCAGATTGCCGATCGCACGGGCTACACCTCTCCGTATGCCTTCGCCGCGGCGTTTCGACGTCACCACGGCCAGCCCCCCGGCCGCTGGCGGCGAGACGAGCAGTTCAGCGAGCAACGCCGCCAGCGGCAGGAGCGACGACAGCCGGTCTAGATTCCGGCGAGGAATTCGCGCAGCGCGCGGCCCCGCTACTGCTCGGCGCTGAACTCTTGGTAGGCCGCCAAAGCACGGGGTCCCCACACGGTTCCGGGTCCGCCGTTCATCATCACCACCACGCCCATCGCTTCCGCCACTTCGGCCGGGCTCGCCTGCTGAGCTGCGACGCGGCGTGCATGAGCGGCGATGCAGCCGTCGCATTCCCGCGTGGCAGAGATGGCGAGCGCGATTAGCTCTTTCACCTTGACGGGCAGGGCGCCGTCCACCATGACGGCCCGCTGCATGGCGGAGTACGCGCCGATTACCTCTGGGATCTCTGCCCTGAGCTGGCGGGCGGGCTCGCCTAGGTCTTGCATTGTCTGATGGGCGCTGTCCATTGCTGCCTCCGGACGTCGATCGTTGCAGGGTCACGGTCAGGCGGTGCTCGGCCTGGATCAGCTCCCGGGGAGCTGCGGCACGATCTCGCTGATCAAGAGCTCCACCTGGCCCGGTGAGGGATCGACGGGCCAGAACACGATCGTGTCGAAGCCGTCCTGCACGAAGCCGGCGATCGTCTCGAGCCACCACCCGGCGGGTCCGGCGAGCGGCTCGCCGGCGAGGTAACCGACCGGGAGCTCTGACCGGGCCGGCGACGTGTCGCCGATCAGGCCCTGGACGTTGAGCAGTCGCCGGACCGAGCGAGGATCACGACCCGCCTTGTCGGCTGCCTCGTCGATCTGTTGGTTACCAGCGCGCATCTCCTCGCGGGTGAGGACTCCCAGCGAGGGGAGCCAGCCGTCGGCCTTGCGACCCACGAGCCGGATCATCCGCGGCTTGAACGCTCCCACCCAGATCGAGATCGGGTGCGCCGGATGCGGTCCTGGCCGCGCGTCGCTCAGCCGGTAGTGCTTTCCCTCGAACGAGACCGATCGCTCGTCGGACCACAGCAGCCTGATCACGTCGATCGCCTCGTCAATCGCCTCGACAGTCTCGCCCGGCGTTCGTCGCGGACCCCCGAAGTTCGCGATCAGCTCAGGCCGTGCGCCGCCACCGAGGCCGAGCTCGAAGCGGCCCCCGCTGAGAACGTCGAGCGAGGCGGCGGCTTTGGCCATGACGGCAGGGGGGCGCAGCGGCAGGCTCGCGACGTCAGTGAAGAACGAGATCCGTTTCGTCTCTGCGAGCAGCGTCGGGATCAATGACCACGTGTCGAAGAAGTGGTGCTGGTAGGGGTGGTCCTGGACACCGACGAACGCCAGTCCACCCTCGTCTGCAACACGCACAAGCGCGCGGCTCCGCTCGAGCGAGCCGGTGTCCGGGATGATCGAGATCCCAACCTGTGCTGGTCGCGACGTCACGTCTTGCACGCGTACGTTATTGGCTCGAGTGATCCGCGGTCGCCGCCACGGGTTCGGCGTGCGCACGCCCTGCCGCCACGCGCTCACGAACATCCGGTGCGACGTCCACGATGAATGTCCGCAGCAGGTCGTGATTCGGAGGTCCGAGCAGGATGAAGGTGCCGAATCCGAGGTCGAGCGCGAGGTGTGTGAGGACAGCCGCCCAATGTTCGGGTGGTCCGATGATCGCCTGGTCGGTATCGCTCGCCGGTGCGGACGGGTTTGCCGTGAAGGCGCCCGGCACGTTGTAAATCCGGCGAATCTCGCGGGGATCTCGGCCTGCCGCACTCGCCGCCGCGTCGATCACCCGCTGTGCCGCGGCCGCCTGGGCGGGTGGCAGGTAGTTCATCAGCGGCGCGGCCCAGCCGTCGGCCTTGCGCCCCGTCAGCGCGAGCGCGCGCGGCTTGGCCGCACCGAGCCAGATCCCGATCGGGTGCGCCGGCTTCGGTCCCGGGCGCGCGCCTTCGAGCACGTAGTGGCGACCGTGGAACCGCAGTACGCCGGCGGTGGTCCACCACGCGCGGATGATCACGATCGCCTCCTCGAGTGCCTCGAGGCTCTGTCCCGGTGTCCGGGCCGACGCACCCATCGCCTGGGCGGAGTCGAGAAATCCGCCGGCGCCCAGCCCGGCCTCGAACCGCCCGCCGCTGAGCAGATCGAGCGTCGCCGCGGCCTTCGCGAACGCTGCCGGCGGGCGCAGCGGCAGGTTCCCGACATCCTGGAACACTCGAATGCGCTCCGTCTGCGCGAGGATCGCGCCCAGCAGCGCCAGCGCGTCGAGGTGCGCCGGCTGGTAGGGGTGGTCCTGCACGGCCAGCAGGTCGTAGCCGAGGCGGTCCGCGAGCCGCGCCGTCTCGAGCACCCCAGACGGGTCACTGGCCTCCGGGACCAGGAAGTACCCGAACTCCAACTCGTGACCGTAGTCCGTCATGCGCTGAGCATCAGGCCGGCGCGGGGGGCTCGCATCCGCCACTGGCCAGTCGTCGCAGCGCCGGGCGGGGACTGGACTGTCCACTGGCTGATGCGAGTACGGCTCGCACGGACCACAGTCTTCGCCATGAGCAAGATCGCGGTCGTCTACTACTCGGCGACTGGTCACGTCTACGAGATGGCTGAGGCCCTCGGGAAGGGCGCGAAGGATGCCGGAGCGGAGGTTCGCCTGCGCCGGGTTGCCGAGCTCGCGCCCGAGGAGGTGATCCGGCGCCAGGATGCGTGGCGGGAGCATCACGAAGCGACGCTGCCGCTGGTGACCGAAGCCAGGCTGGAGGATCTGGAATGGGCGGACGGTTTCGCGTTCGGTTCGCCGACACGGTTCGGGTTGCCTGCCGCCCAGCTGAAGGAGTTCATCGATCAGACCGGGCCGCTCTGGGTCCGGGGTCAGCTCGCGAACAAGGTCGCGACGTCGTTCACCAGTTCGCAGAACGCGCACGGGGGACAAGAGTCGACGCTGCTGGCCCTGAACAACGTCTTCTACCACTGGGGGTGCGTGATCGTGCCGCCCGGGTACACCCATGCGGTCGTTGCTGCGGCCGGCGGCAATCCGTACGGCGCCTCGTACCCAGCGGGAGCAGGCGAGGCCGTCAGCGCAGAGGCGCTGACGGCGGCGCATTATCAGGGATACCGGCTCGCCCAATACGCGGGACGGCTTGTGACGCGCACTGCTGGGCCGGCTGGGCCACCCGACGGAGCCTCACGGAATCCGCTCGCACTCGATCCCTATGACCCGCCGCATCCGTCGAGGTTCGCCTGGCAAGCGCGCCACGCGTCGCCGTGATTGGCGACCAGTCATCGTCGATGAGACAGGGGCAGGTCAGCATGGACCAGCTCGACGACGCGATCGATCACATCCGGGGCGGCGCCGCCGGACGGGTGATCGTCGAGTATGGAGACTACGAGTGCCCGTTTTCGCGCCAGGCGTACCGCGCGATCGAGCGCGTCGAGAGACAGCTGCGCGGAGAGGTCCGCTTCGCGTTCCGTCATTTTCCGCTGATCGTGATCCATCCACATGCTCTCGCTGCGGCTGCCGCGGCCGAAGCGGCCGCGCTCCAGGACCGGTTCTGGGAGATGCACAACCTCCTCTTTCACCACCAGTCGGCGCTAGGAGGCGACGCGCTTCGCCGGTGGGCCACGCAGCTCGAGCTCGACGTGCCACGTTTCGACCGCGACCGCACGAGCACGGCCGTGATGCAGCGCATCGGCCGCGATGTCAAGAGCGCGCTCGCGTCGGGTGAGGTCACGGGCACCCCGACGCTGTTCATCGACGGGGTCGTCCACCGGGGCGCCTACCACACGGGCACCTTGCTGGAGGCGCTAGCCAGATGAGCGCGACGTGCACACCCTCGCTCCCCGCCAACCTGGGCGGCTCACTATGAGTTTTCATAGCCAGCCGCCCAGGTTGCGATCAGAACGCCCGAGGGTCACGCATTGCTGTTGCCGCGGCATTCGACTCGTCAGTAGGAGTAACCGGGCGGAGTGGGTGTCGGGGGAGCGGGGGTCGGCGTCGGGCTGGTCGGGGCCGGGGTGGAGGTCGTGGCTGTCGCCGCGACGGTGTGCCACGTCCCACCGAAGCTACGGATCCCTTGGCCCTTGGCGCTGCCGCTCGTCGATTGGTCTCCGGCGAAGTGGTAGAGCGGATGTCCGCCGAGCGTGACCTGGAAGAACCCGTCGCGATGAAGGATCCCGAGCTTGCCCTTGATGCCGTGCGCCGCGCTGAGCTTGGTCCTGGCCGACGGAACCGTGAACGGCGTCCAGACGCCGAAGCATCCGTTCGCCTTGGTGCAGAGCAGGTGGTGGGTGCTCTCAGGGCTCAGCTCGTACACGGTGCGCCCACGCGAATCGACGACGATCGTCTTGTTCAGCGTCGCGTTGGTTGCCGCCTGGAGTGTTGCTCGGTGTGATGAGGCAGGGCTGGCGACCAGTGGGTTCACCGTTGCCGTCGGGTTGGTGGTCGTCACCGTCCCGGAGGTGATCGGCAAGAAGCCGGGGATCGGCGTGCACGATGTCGCCCTGCCTGAGAAGGACGGGATGAAGCCGGCGTACAGCGGGGTGCCGGCGCTCGATTCGGTCACGTAGATGTAAAAGCCGTGGAACGCGTCGTAAATGAGGGCCGGGTCGCTCACCACGGCGGGGTAGAACAGCCCGATCTCGTTCCCGCGGACGTCGAGACACGTCACGGGTCCGGCCAGCGAAATCGCTGTCGCGCTGCCGAGCGTCACGTGGGCGGCGAAGTTCCCGCTGGCGGCGTCGGCCGGGGCGTTGGCGGCACGGCTGGCATTGAACTGGATATGGAACGGCCCGCTTTCGAAGTTCGCGACAACGGACTCCGCCGGAGTGCTCGCCGCGGCCGCGGCGCTCGCCCACAGCCCCGCCCCGCCCAGCGCGGTCATCGCCAGCACACCGGCTACGCCGCTGCGCACAGATATTCGGGACACGATTGCTCCTTAGCTTGTCGTTGGCCTGCCCGTCACAAAGGCAGACGCCAGCCGCGGCAGTTCCTTCCCGCCCGCGTCGGCCTATTGGCCGTCCTGCGGGGCGAGGATCGCGAGCAGTTCGCCGAGCTTCTGCTCGTTGGCGATCCGGTCGGGGAGCGGGAGGTGTCGGTGGACGGCGTAGTGGTTGCGGCGCCCGCGGCGCTCGCGCGAGATGTAGCCGGCCTCCACGAGCTCGTCGACGATCCGGTGGGCGGCGCGTTCGGTGACGCCAACGCGGTCGCCGATCTCGCGGAGGCGGAGCGTCGGGTCCTCGGCGATGCACAGAAGAGCCCGGGCGTGGTTGGTCAAGAACGACCACGTTGGCGGCGCGCTCGACGATGGAGACCCATTTCTAGAAACAGAATTCATGTATAGTCGGCTGACAATCTAACGAAAGGGGCCCCCCGATGGCCCACTTCACCTGCCGGAGGTGCAAGGTCCGCCTCCACGTTCCGGGAACGCCGGTTGACGCAGGCATGTGCTCAGAATGCGGGGCGCTTCTCGAGCCGGTGACCGATCTGTCTGAACTCTTCGGCTACCGCACGATGAAACCGCTCGACCGTTCGGCAGATCCCGAGCGCTGGTTCGATGACGACGACCCGATTGCGATCGCGGTCGCGTTGCCGATCCCGGGCGCGCACGTATGAGCGCCGCTGCCCCCGGACGCGCCGTCAGCTGTGAGAGAGTCAACAATGGACGACACTGAGATTGCTGCCGTGGTGAATCGCCTGGCCCGGCCCCACAGCAGCGGAGGCAAGGTCATCGAGCGCGCCGCGATCCTCGCCGCCGGCGCCGATTCAGCGGCGATCGTGGCCTGGATCCTCGACCATTCCGGAACACCGGAGCAGAACCCCTCGACAAGCTCGAGACGCGGATTGCACAGCGCGCGGCTCGCTGACAGCTCCAGCAAGGCCAGCGGGCCGAACCGGTTCGTGCTTCCGGCCGGCGTCTTGTAACACTCGGGGCCCACACACCAACACTGAGATCAAGGAGCGAGGATGAAGAGGAACACCGTGACCGCATCGGTTCGGCCAGTGACGCCGCGCGCCAGCGCCGCCGAGCGACGCGCCGCTGAGATCGCGACGCTGTCGAACAAGCAGGCGGAGCTCAAGCACGAGGCGGCAGAGCGCCGCCGGGCGCGCGAGCAGCAGGCCGCAAAGCCCGGGAAGGGCGCGTGACGGATTACAGGAAGGTCCGGCCCTCGCCGCGGTAGGTCGCGACCTCGTCGACGATCCGGTCGCCCGCGACCAAGTACAAGCGGTCGAACCGCTCGCATAGCTCGCCCGCCTTGGTATGGCGGAAGTACACGTTGTCGCCGACTCGCAGCCGGTCGGCGGCAGCGCCGAGCAGCGGTGTCTGAACCTCGCCCGCGCCTTCGAACGCGTCGAGTCTCAGCCCAGCCGGTAGGTACGGGCGCGGCATCCGGTCCTTGCCGCCCACGCCGGAGGCGAGGTAGCCGCCGCCGAGCGCCGTGACCGTGCCCGGCCCGGGCCGGCGGCAGACGGGCAGGGCGAAGATCGCCGCGGGCTGGAGGGTGAACGAGCGGTAGTTGTCGAACAGCGTCGGCGCGTAGAAGCCCGAGCCGGCCGTCGCCTCGGTGATGGAAGGCTCGGTGGCGACACGCTCCAGGTCGCCGGTGCCGCCGGCGTTGACGAACTGCAGGGTGGCGACCTCGGAGACGGCTGCGACCGCCGCCGCGCGGCGCTCGCGGAGCTCGTCATATGAGGTGCGCTGTATCCGGCGGATCATCGCGCTCTTGGCGGGGTTCCCGGCGATGCTGTCGCCCTGCCCGGCGATGTGCCCTTCGTAACACATCAGTCCGGCCAGCTCCAGGAACGATCGAGAGGCGATCTCCGCGCCCAGCCGGCGCGCGTCGGCGGGCGTGTGGAGCGGGGTCCGCTTGGGGCCGATGCGAATCCTGTCGCCGACGAGCCATAACGAGGCGTCGAAGTCGATGCAGACTCGGAGCGGTTCCGACACAGGTCCGACCGCCGCGCCGATCAAGTCAAGGTGCTCGACCGAGTCCACCATCAAGATCGGAGAGCTCCCGGCGGCGGTCGCCGCCAGCTCGCGCAGCGCGCCGCGGTCGGTCGTCGGGTACGCGACGACGATGTCGTCGTACCCATGGCCGGCCAGCCACAGCGCCTCGGGGAGCGTGAAGCTGAGCAGGCCGCGGTAGCCGCTGTCGCGGTCGAGGATCGCCCGCGTCAGTGCCCGGCACCGCAGTGACTTCGACGCCACACGGATCGGCGTGCCGCCGGCCCGGCGGAGCATGTCGGCCGAGTTGGACCACATGGCATCGAGGTCGACGAAGGCGAACGGCGCGTCGAGCTCCGCGAACGCCGACTCGTAACGCCTCAGGCGCGAGGCCTGATCGAGCGTCACCGGCCCGGCACCGGGACGGCGGCGCCGACCGAGCCGAGCGTCCGCAAGGCGTAATCATTGGTGAACGATCCGCTCGGATCGAGGCGCGCTCGCACCACCTGAAAGCGATCCCAGTCGGGGTAACGCCCGCTCAGCGTCGCGGCGCTCTGATAGTGGCGCTTGCCCCAGTGAGGGCGGCCGTCGTACTCATCCATGATCGCCTCGACGCCGCGGAAGTACGACTCGAACTCCATCCCCGTGTACTGGTGAACGGCGATGTAACACGTGTCCCGTCCGTACGCCGTCGACAGGAAGGCATCGTCGCCGGCAGTGAACCGCACCTCGAGCGGGAACAGGATTGGCAGTCGTCGGCGCTCGACGAGCTGTAGCACGCGCTCCACCGCCTCGCGGCCATGCGCGCGCGGGATCGCGTACTCCATCTCGTTGAAGCGCACGTCGCGCCGGGAGGCGTAGACCTTGTAGGCCCGGTCCTCGACCGTCGATTCCGACATCGCCCACGCGATCAGCCGATTCAGTCGCGGCGTCGCGCGGGGAAGTCGGCGACCGGTGCGGCAGACCAGCTCGAGCGCCCGATTCTCGAGCAGGTCCTCCTGGAGACGGCGCCGCCACTCGGGCGATGGCGTGGGCGCGGTGTCGATCCGGGTCGTTGTCCGCGTCAGCGCCGTGCGCGTGAAGGGAAACACCCAGAACTCGAAGTGGTCGTTGCCGTCGACATGGGCGTCGAGGGCGTCGAGGATGGCGTCCAGCGGCTGCGGACGATCGACGCGCCGCAGCGTGTACAGAGGGACGCATTGCAGCGTTACCGTCGAGGCGATCCCCAGCGACCCGACCGACACCCGCGCGGCCAGCAGCGCCTCAGGATCGGACTCCCGCGTGAGCTCGACCACCTCGCCGGAGCCGGTCACGAGGCGCATCCCGATGACCTGCGTCGACAGGTTGCCGAAGCGCAGCCCGGTTCCGTGGGTGGCGGTGGCCAGGGCTCCGGCCAGCGTCTGGCGGTCGATGTCGCCCTGGTTCTCCAGCGCCAGCCCGCGCTCGGCGAGCCACGGCCCGAGGGCGTGGAGCCTGATTCCGGCTTGAACGGTGATCCGTCCCGTCGACGGATCGGCGTGCAGCGGGCGCCCCATGGCCGAGAGGTCGAGGAGCACGCCGTCGGTGCACGCGATGTCGGTAAACGAGTGCCCGGCCCCGACCGCGCGCACGGGTTGCCCGTGATCGACGGCGCGGACGATGGCGCGAGCGAGCTCCTCCTCGCTGGCCGGCCGTTCGACGATCGTCGGGGCGCAGTGTTGGTCCCGGGCCCAGTTGGTCCAGATCTCGCTCATCGCTCCGGCCGACGTTACCGCCGCAGAGGCGTGCGCAGGGTCGCTACCTCGTCGATCCTGCGCTGACCAACCCGGAGCTCGGCCGTGCGCGCGAGCGGTTCGTCTTTCGCGTCCGCCACGCCGAGCTACGAGCTCGCCGCGGCGCCAGCAGCCCGGCGTTGAAGTCGTCCACGAGCGACCGCACGGTCTCCTGCGCGCACGACTTGTTCGTGCCGATGAACCCGGTCGGCCCGCGCTTGATCCAGCCGGCGACGAACACGCCGGGCACCGGCGCGCGCGAGTCGGAGTCGATCACGCGGCCGCACTCATGCGGCACCGTGCCCGTCGCCGCGCCGAACGGCAGGCCCGGCACCGGGCGCCCCCGGTAGCCGATCGAGCTGAGCAGCAGCCCGGTCGCAACCGTCTCCCGCTCCCCGGTGAGCCGGATCTGGGCATCATCGCCGACGAGCTCGCCGCGCTCCAGCTCCACCCCCTCGACACGGTCCCGTCCGAGCACCCGGACCGGGGACAAGCGGTAGCGCAGAACGATGCGGCGACCGTCGCGGTGGTCGGCTCCGAGGTCGTGGAGCAGCCGCAGCTTCGGATCGTCGGCCGGCGCACCGTCGAGCGCCCCGGGCTCCAGCGCCAACTCCACGCCGGGCGTGCGGCTGAGGCCGACGAGCTCGGGCAACGTGAAGGAGGACTGGGACGGCCCGCGGCGGCCGATGACCATGACCTCTCTGACCCGGCTCGCCCGCAGCGTGCGCAGGGCGGCCGGCGCGATGTCCGTCCCGGCGAGCGTCTCGGGGTCGACCGTGAGGATCCGAGCGACATCGAGCGCGACGTTCCCGTTGCCGATCACCACGACGCGCTCGTGGCGGAGATCGAATGTCCGATCGGCGACGTCCGGGTGGCCGTTGTACCAGGCGACGAACTCGGTCGCCGACGCCGTCCCAGGCAGCTCCACCCCCGGGATCTCCAGGCGCCGGTCGGAGGAGGCGCCGACGGCGTAGATGACCGCGTGATGGTCGGCGAGCAGCTCCTCGTGGGTGACATCGCGGCCGACCTCGACCCCGGTCACGAGCCGGAACCCAGGCTGCTCGGTGATCACGTCGAGCTGCCGGCTCACGTTGCGCGTGCGCTGATGGTCCGGCGCGACCCCAAAACGGGCGAGGCCGTAGGGCACGGGCAGCCGCTCGAACATCGACACGCGCGCTCGGGGGATGGTGAGGACCTCGTCGGCGGCGTACATCGCTGCCGGTCCGGAGCCGACGATCGCCACCCGGAGCGGCTCGCGGGAGCGGCGCACGATCAGCGGCGGCACCGTCCGCGCCAGCAGCGGCCGCGGGCGGGGGGTGCGGTAGTAGCCGGCGTTGATCTCCAGGAACGGCTGCTCGGCGTCAGTCAGCTGGGAATGCGGCTTGATCGCCTCGACTGGGCAGGCCGACACGCACGCGCCGCAGTCGACGCAGGTGGACGGGTCGACGTACAGCATCTCCGCCAACTCGAAGGCGGGGTCGTCCGGGGTCGGCTGGATGCAGTTAACCGGGCACGCATACACGCACGAGCCGTCGCTGCAGCACGACTGGGTGACGACGTGGGGCATTCGGGCTCAGGCGAGCGTGCGGGCTTCGCGCTGCGGCTCGCCGCGGTACCGGGAGGCCTCGCCGTCGATGTGCATGAGCTTCCACAGGCGCTTCGTGACCCGGTTCATCAGGCCCGTCTGCGTCGCCAGTGCCCGCATGTCGTCGAAGTAGTCGGCCATGATCTTTCGTGACCGCGGGCTGTGCCAGAACGCCTCGCGCATTACCTCGTCGGGGATCTCGAACTGCCGGGCGAACGAGCGCGGCGGCGTCATGATCTCGCCGCCCAGCCAGCGCATGGCCAGCGGGAAGGCCAGCCCACAGACCGCCGTGGTGACTCGCCCCGAGCGCTCCAGGTGGACCTTCAGGAACTCGCCGGCGAACGAGATGTGGCGGGCCTCCTCGGCAATGTGGATCTCCATCGCCCGCTCCACCGCCGGCGGCATCTCGACCCCCGAGCGCAGCAGCGCCTTCTGGTAGTGGTCGATCGGCTCCTCGCCGCCGAGGATGCCGATGAACAGGATCAGGTGCAGGTAGCCGCCCGCCACACCGATCAGCGGGGAGAGCGCCCGAAACAGCCGCCGCATGCCCGGCACGTCGACACCGGTCCGGTTCACCAGCTCCTGGAACATCTGGATGTGATTGCACTCCTCGGTCATCTCGTGCATGCAGTACCGGAACTCCGGCGATCCGTTCGGGAGCTTCATCGCGTACTGCATGAGCCCGCGGATGAGGATGCTCTCGAATGCGGCCCCGACCCGGATGGCGTTGGCCATCCGCCACCGGCCGATCTCGATCTGGCGCTCCAGCGGCTGCTCCCGGTACCACTGCGTCGCGCCGAGCGGGTCGAGCTCCGGCGACAGGACCCAGCGCGGATCGGCCGGGTCGATCGCGAGTTCCGGCGCGTCCCACTCGATGTCGAGATACGGATCGAAGTTGCGGTGCACCGACCCCTCGGAGAGGGTGTGCAGGGCGTCTCGGTACGCGGGGCCGAACGCGTCGGCGCGCGAGGCAAAGGTCGTGGTCATGACGTCCTCCTAGCGGGGGGTCCGTCCTCCGACGCGGCCAGCGCGGCGAGGATCGGACGGGTTCTCAGGAACAGACGGTTGAGGTTCAGGACGAGGCCGTCCTGGTCGAGTGGGAGCTCGTCACGGACGTAGGCGACGAGCAGCTCGGAGGCCGCGCCGATCACCGAGCGGGCGATCAGCTCCACCTCCACCGACTCCCGTGCCCACGCGCCGAAGGCCTGCTCGACGCCGGCCCGGATGACCTCCACCAGCGAGGCGATCGCATCCCGCCGCCTCGTCTCCATGGCCCGGCTGACGCCCACGACCTCGACGAACAGGATCTGCGCCCGGCGCCGGTCGCCGGTCAGCGAGCGCACGACTGCGGTCAGCGCGCCGTTCAGGGCGGGCTCCAGGTCGGTCGAGAGCAGCGCGATGCTTGGGCCGGCGGCGTTGATGAAGTCGGCGATGATCCCGTCGGCCAGCGCCGTCAGGAGCGCCTCCTTATCCGGAAACGACTCGTAGAAGTAGCGCTCGGTCAACCCCGCCGCGCGGCACACGTCGCGGACCTTCGCGGCGTGAAAGGTCTCGGTGGCGAACACCTCCAGGGCGGCGTCGAGCAGCCGCTCGCGGCGCTCGGCCACGCGTTGCTCCGGGCCGACGCCGCGCCACGGCCGGACGAGCTCAAGCGACCTGGACACGGGCCGCCGCGCAGATGCTGACAACAGTCACTGTCCAGATGGTAGGTCTTGACAACGGAAGTTGTCAAGAGACGCCGTCGAGGTGCGCGGCGATCAGCACGGCCGCCTGCTCGTGGGCGGCGTAGGTCGCTCGCAGCGCCTGCACGGCGCCGTCGCCGTCAGCGCCGGCCGGCGGAGGATGCGACACGAGGAGCCGTCGCACCTCGCCGCCGAGCGACGCGCCGCCGACCGCGTCCGCCAGGGCGGTGAGCGCGTCGGCGCGCACGCGTGCCCCGTCGACAAACGAGCCGATCACCGTTTCACGTGTCAGCGGCGCAGCGCCAAAAACGCGAGCGTGGAGCACGGCCGAGTTGACGGCGTGCGGGCGGATCAGGGCGCGCCGCTCGGCCTCGGAGAGCCCCGCCGCGGTGGCCAGGTGGTCGATGGCCCGGGTGAGGCCCTGGGCGTCGACCGGCAGCGACTCGCCCAGCTCCGCGGGCAGGATCGAGACGAGTCGTGCGTGCTCGGCAGCGGCGTCGCTGAGCAGCTCCTGCACCCGGCTGCGGTGATCGTCCGCCATTGGGAATTCACGGTAGCCCGCCGCCCTGATGTATGCTGACATACATAACGGGCCCACGCGAACGCATGGTCGTCTCCACCGCGCTGCTGATTCGGGAGCGCGGTGCCCGCGCGACGAGCATCGCGGACGTGCTTGCGCACAGCGGCGCCCCGCGCGGCTCGGCCTACCACTACTTCCCCGGCGGCCGGACGCAGCTGCTCGGCGAGGCAACGGACTACGCCGGCGAGTATGTCGCCCGCCGCATCCGCCGGGCGGGTTCGGCGCGTGAGGCGTTCGACGCGCTGATCGAGTATTACCGCGTCCAGCTGAGCGACACCGAGTTTCGCGCCGGCTGCCCGGTGGTGGCGGTCGCCGTCGAGTCCGGTTCGGAGGCCGAGCCGGAGCTGCGCGAGCGCGCCGCGGCGGCGTTCGCGCTGTGGACGCAGGCGCTCGCCGAACTGCTCGTGAACGACGGGCTCGCCGAGCTCGCCGCCGCCGAGCTCGCCGTCCTCTTGATCAGCGCGATCGAGGGCGCCCTCGTCCTCGCCCGCGCCGGCCGGGACACCGAGCCGCTCGACGTCGTCCATCGCTATCTCCGCTCGCTCCTGCCGGAGCGCGCCACCGATAGGAGCACCTGATGAGCACCGATTGGCAGCCGACCGCCTGCATCCTCTGTGAGTGCAACTGCGGGATCGAGGTGCAACTGGAGGGGCGAACGCTCAGTCGCATCCGCGGCGACAAGGCGCACCCCGGATCACAGGGCTACACGTGCAACAAGGCGATGCGCCTCGACATGTACCAGAACGGACCGCATCGCCTGACGTCGCCGCTGCGCCGCCGTCCCGACGGCAGCTACGAGGAGATCGACTGGGACACGGCGGTCGGCGAGATCGCGGCCGGCTTCGGCCGCGTGCGCGACGAGCACGGCGGGTCCTCGATCTTCTACTACGGGGGCGGCGGCCAGGGCAACCATCTCGGCGGCGCGTACAGCGGCGCGTTCCTGGCCGCGCTCGGCGCGCGCTTTCGCTCCAGCGCGCTCGCCCAGGAGAAGACCGGCGAGGCGTGGATCGACTGGCAGCTGTACGGCGGCCACACCCGCGGCGAGTTCGAGCACGCCGAGGTGGCGGTGTTCGTCGGCAAGAACCCGTGGATGTCGCAGAGCTTCCCCCGCGCGCGGCTCGTGCTGAAGGAGATCGCCAAGGACCCGGCGCGGTCGATGATCGTGATCGACCCGGTGCTCACCGACACCGCGCGGATGGCCGACTTCCACCTGCGCGTGCGACCCGGATCCGACGCGTGGTGCCTGGCCGCGCTGGCCGCGGTGCTCGTGCAGGAGAGTCTCGTGAACGAGACGTTCCTCGCCGAGCACGTGAACGGAGCCGAGCCGGTCCGCGCTGCGCTGGCCGGCGTGCCGATCGACGACTACGCGCGCCGCTGCGGCGTTGATCAGGAGCTGATCCGCGCCGCCGCCCGGCGGATCGC
Source organism: Solirubrobacteraceae bacterium (assembly GCA_035552615.1). Lineage (GTDB taxonomy): Bacteria > Actinomycetota > Thermoleophilia > Solirubrobacterales > Solirubrobacteraceae > Palsa-465. The sequence continues at coordinate 16,051 of DASZLC010000099.1, read as the reverse complement.
GCACGCCGACAGCGTCGCCGTGTTCGAGGACCTGGGCATCCAGCAGGCCCCGAACAGCACGCTCTGCTCGTACCTGAACAAGCTCCTGTGGATCCTCACCGGCAACTTCGCCAAGCAGGGCGGACAGCACCTGCACTCGTGGATGGGTTCGCTGTTCGGCCGCAGCCCGAAGGTCCTCCGCACGCCGGTCACCGGCGCACCGGTGATCGGCGGCCTCACCCCGTGCAACGTGATCCCCGACGAGATCCTCACCGACCATCCGGGCCGCTTCCGCGCGATGATCGTCGAGAGCGCCAACCCCGCCCACTCGCTGGCCGACTCGGAGCGGATGCGCGAGGCGCTCGGCGCACTGGAGCTGCTGGTCGTCGTCGACGTGGCCATGACCGAGACCGCGCGGCTGGCCGATTACGTGCTGCCGGCGGCGAGCCAGTTCGAGAAGCCCGAGGCGACGTTCTTCAACCTCGAGTTTCCCCGCAACACCTTCCATCTCCGCCACCCGCTGATGGAGCCGCTGCCGGGCACGCTCCCCGAGCCGGAGATCTGGGCCCGGCTGGTACGCGCGCTCGGTGTGGTCGACGAGGCCGTCCTGGCCCCGCTCCGGGCGGCGGCCCGCCTGAGCCGCGACGCCTACGCTCAGGCGCTGACGGAGGCCAGCGTGGCCGACCCCCGGATCGGGCGGCTGATTCCGTTCGTGCTGTACGAGACCCTCGGGCCGGCGCTACCCGACGGGTTGGCCGGCGCCGCAGCGCTGTGGGGGCTCTGCCAGCGAGCGACGATGACGTACCCGGACGCGGTCCGCCGAGCCGGGCACGCGGACGGGAACGCGCTGTTCGACGCGATCTTGGAGGGCCGCTCGGGGGTCACCTTCACGCTCGACGAGTATGAGCACGACTTCGACTACATCAGCCACCCCGACAAGCGGATCGCGCTGGAGATCCCCGAGATGCTGGAGGCGATGCGCGGACTGCGCGACCGGGAGCCCGGCCACACCTCCGCCGAGTTCCCGTTCGTCCTGTCAGTCGGCGAGCGCCGTCCGTACACGGCCAACGACATCATCCGCAATCCGCAGTGGCGCAAGCGCGACCGCGACGGCGCGCTGCGGCTGAGCGTGCAGGACGCCGAGCGGCTGGGGCTGGCCGACGGCGCGCATGTGCTCGTGGCCACGGCTCGCGGCCGCGCCACCGCCAGCGTCGAGGTCACCGAGATGATGCAACCAGGGCACGCCTCGCTGCCGAACGGTTTCGGCCTCGACTTCACCGACGCCGACGGCGTGACGCACCTCCCCGGCGTGGCGCCGAACTCACTCACCTCCACCGACTGGCGCGACGAGTTCGTCGCCACTCCGTGGCACAAGCACGTGCCGGCGCGCATCGAGCCCGTCGCGGCGGGCTGAGCAGCCCCCACGAAGCGGAGTGTGTCGTTACAGCAGATGGGCGAGGGAGGCGACGCCGTCGAACGCCTGGGCGCGGGCGATCGGGTTGGCCGGGAGCGGCCCCTTCCCGGCCAGCCGGCGGTCGAGCGTGGCGACGTTGATGTACAGGCGCTCGGGGTTCGGCCACTGCCGGAAGGTGGCGAACTCCGGTGAGCGGGCCAGCCTCCGGGCCATCTCCCCGACCTCGATACCGGCGGCGCGATCGCGCTCCACGGCGGCGCTCAGCCAGCTCCAGTAGTCGTGCAGGGCTTGAAGCTCGGCGCGCGTGCTGACCGGCCCGTGCCCGGGTACGAACACGTCGGCGTCGAGCGCCATGATCGCCTGCAGCGCGTTCAGCCAGCCGGAGACGGGACCGTGCCACATCACCGGCGTGACCTGCGCGAACAGCAAATCACCGGTGTAGACGACGCGGGCGTCGGGAACGACGACGACCGCGTCCGCCGCAGTGTGGGCGGCGCCGAAGTCGATCAGCTCGACCTCGCGGCCGCCGATCGCCTCCGTCCGTCGGTCCGTGAACGTGCGGTCGGGGAAGCGCAGCCTGACCTCCTCGAACGCGAACGGAGCGAGCATCGCCTCGACGTAGCGACCGGCCCGGCCGCCGCGCCCCGGGATGTGCCCAGCGACTCCGCAGAGCCGGCGCATGGCCAGCAACCGCTGCGGTGTCGGCTCATCGTGCATGTGCGCCGCGGCCGCCTCGGAGGCGAGGATCTCGGCGCCGGCCAGCTCGGCGTTGCCCCACCAGTGATCGACGTCGGGATGTGTGTTCACGACCAACGAGACCGCCGCCGACGCCGTGTGAGGCTCAAACGCGGCCACCATCGCGCGGGTCAGACGCCGGTCCCAGGGCGTGTCGACGAGCAGCGAGGCGCCGTGGCCGGTGATCAGCCCGATGTTGGTCTCGCCCCAGCTCCCGGGGAGCCGCAGCCACGCGAAGCAGCCGGGCCCGACCTCCCGGACGGCGCCGGTCATCTCAAGGGCAGCCGGACGCGCGGGGCCGCGGCGAGGCCAGGCAGTGAGCGAGATCCGTTGGCCCACCCGGCTGCCCGAACAGATCGCTCAGTGCCTGTGCCGTTGCGTTGAGGCCCTGGTCGACGTCGGCGAGCCCGTTGGCCACGCTCGTCCCGGCCGGCACCAGCAGCGAATCAAGCGCGGTGCCCGTGCCGACCGCCATCTGCAGCGGGTCAAAGCCGCCGTGGGCGGCGCCGTCGTAGACCCCGATTGTGAAGCTTGCGCGCTGCGGCAGATACGGGATGCCGGACAGCAGCCCGGACGAGCTCAGGGTCAGTCCCAGCGGCAGGTCGCCCTGCACCATGAATGTGTACGGCGGGGTTGGCACGGTGCCGTGGATCCCGGTGAGCCGCAGCTGCGCGGAGTACGCCCGCCCGACAATCGCGTTGGGCGGCGCGGAGACCACCAGCGTGCCGAGGTCGCCGTCCGCGAGGGCGGACGCCGGAAGTAGCGCCACTGCCGCCAGGATCGCCCCCGCCCATCTCAGGTACCGCACGATGCCGGCGATCGTACGCGCCGCCCCTGCCGTTGGTCAACCCCGCTGGGTCGAGGCGCGCAGCTCGATGTCGATCGCCGGGATCGCCTGGCGGAGCAGCGAATACGTGACGCCGGCGATCCAGACTCCAAAGATGCCCAGCCCCAGCCACCACGAGAGCAGCCCGTTCCAGGCGAACGGGCCGGTCTTGGCGAGTGGGTTGACGATCCCCGGCAGAAAGCCGATCGCCGCCCAGAAGCTGAGATAGGCGAGCCAGCGGGGGAGCAGCGGCGCCGTGCGCCGATCGCGGAGAATGGCGACGCCGAGCGCGGCGGCCTGCAGCGCGGCGGTCGTCGGGAGGCCGTCGTAGGTGATCGAGGCCAAGTCGTTCAGGCGGTAGGTGAACATCGGGTCGGCCAGCGGCCGGAACGCCGCCGCCTCCCACATCATCAGCGGGACGAGGAACTCGAACACGAGCAGCGCGCCGAACGCCACCTGCAGCCAGGCCAACGGTGCCACCTCACCCTCGATCCGCCGCATCACGATCGCGATCGCGATCGCCCACGGCCCGGCGAGCGTCGAGCCGATCACGGCGATGATCAGCCCGATCCGGATCCGGTCGCGGTGCTCGACGTAGATCCGCACCGTCCGCGCCATTGTGTTGTGTGGCGAGGGCGGCGGGACGAAGTCGGCGATCACCCACTGCCCGACGAGCAGGATCACGATGAAGGCGATGCCGCTCCAGACGAACCAGCGCAGAACCTTCGTGTCGGACGGCACCGCGGCATCTTGACACATGCGTTGACACTCCGACAAGTCCGACGAGATGCGAGCGGCGGTAGGGTGCGCCGATGCCCGGCTTCGGCGACTTCCAGCTCGAGATCTACCTCCGCGGTCTACAGGGGGAGCGTGAAAGCCTGCCCCTGACCTTCACGGCGCTGGAGGCGCGTGCTCACGCCGCGATGCCGCCAGAGCTCGTCTCCTACGTGGCCGGCGGGTGCGGGAACGAGCACACGCAGAACCTGAACGTCACCGCGTTCGACCGCTGGGGCGTGATGCCGCGGATGCTCGCCGGGGCGGCGCAGCGCGACATGACGGTGGAGCTGTGCGGGCTGTCGCTGGCCAGCCCGCTGATGCTTGCGCCTGTCGGCGTGATCGGGCTGTGCGCCCAGGACGGCCACGGGGATCTGGCTACGGCGCGGGCCTCGGCGCGCACCGGCGTGCCGATGATCGCCTCGACGCTGACGGTCGACCCGCTGGAGGAGGTCGTCGCCGCCTGCGGCGAGACCCCGGCGTTGTTCCAGCTGTACACACCGAACGATCGCGAGCTCGCGGAGTCGTTCGTGTCGCGTGCCGAGGCCGCTGGGTATGCCGCGATCGTGGTGACGCTCGACACCTGGGTGCCGGGCTGGCGCCCGCGGGACCTCAGCATCGGCAACTTTCCGCAGCTGCGCGGCCACTGCCTCGCCAACTACTTCTCCGATCCGCTGTTCCGCGCGAAGCTGGAGAAGCCGCCGGAGGAGGATCCCCGTGCCGCCGCGCTGATGTGGGCGGTGCTGTTCGGCAACCCGACCCTGAGCTGGGACGATCTGGCCTGGCTACGCGGCATGACCACACTGCCGCTGCTGCTGAAGGGGATCTGCCATCCCGACGACGCGCGCCGGGCGATCGACGCCGGCGTCGATGGGATCTACTGCTCAAACCACGGCGGGCGTCAGGCGAACGGCGGTCTGGCGGCGATCGAGCTGCTGCCTGACGTTGTCGCAGCGTGTGGCGAGACCCCGGTGATCTTCGATTCGGGGATCCGCGGCGGCGAGCACATCGTGAAGGCACTGGCGCTCGGCGCGCGGGCAGTGGCGATCGGCCGCCCCTACGCGTACGGGCTGGCCCTCGGCGGCGAGGACGGGATCGTGCACGTGATCCGCACGCTGCTGGCCGAGGCGGATCTGCTGATGGCGATCGACGGCTACCGGTCGATCGCCGAGCTCACGCCCGACGCGCTCCGGCGCGCCTGATCACACCAGCGGCTTGTAGTAGACGAGCTCGGCGTGGGCTACGCGACGGCGTCGGCCGGCAGGCCGACGAGGGCGGCGCTCCGCTCCCACAGCCCGCGGGCGAGCTCGTCGTTCTGGGCCTGGCGCGTCGGTGCGACCACCTTCTCATCCACGATGTACTCGCCGGTCATCTGGCCTCCCTCGGCGGAGGTGGCCAGCCATACCAGCGAGCGCGCGCCTCGCTCGGGTGAGCGGAAGAACGGCGAGCCGAGCGTGGTGAGCAGCTTCCAGATCCCGTTCTCGTTCTTGCCAAAGCCGGTGCGCACGACGCCGGGGTGAAAACAGTTGGCGTGGAGCTCCGGGGCGCGCTTGGCCAGTTCGCGCGTGAACAGGATGTTGCACAACTTTGAGGTGCCGTATACGCGCATCGCCGAGAAGCCCTTGGTCGACTGGAGGTCGTCGAGGTCGAGCCGGCCGCTCTTGTGGGCATCGGACGACGTCGTCACGACGCGCCCGCCGGCGAGCTTGTCGAGCAGCAGGTTGGTCAGCAGGAAGGGCGCCAGGTGGTTCAGCGCGAACGTCTGCTCGAAGCCTTCGGCGGTCTCCTTGCGCGACCCGAACAGGGCGCCCGCGTTGTTGGCGAGCACGTCGATCGTCTCGTGCTGATCGCGCAGCTCGGCGGCCAGGTCCCGCACGCTCGACATCAGCGTCAGGTCGGCGACGTATGTGTGGACGGCGGCGCCGCCGCCGGCGGCACGGGCCTCCTGCGCCACCGCGGCGACCCGATCGGGCTCGCGCCCGACGATCGCCAGCTCGGCTCCGCGCCCGGCCAGGTCGACTGCTGCGGCGCGGCCGATCCCGCGCGTGGCCCCGGTGAGAACGATCAAGGTCATGGGCGCGACTCTAGCCGGGTCACCGCACGTACGTTCGGTACCGTCCCTGGTGTGACGCCGCCCGGTGGGGATAAGAAGGACAAGGACGACGAGAGCGCCGACACGCTGCCCACGGGGCGGCTGCTGCGCGCCGGGAAGGCGGCCGGGGCGGTGGGCCCGAGCTCGGTTCGCTTCTTCACCACGCTGGCCACGAACGCGCTGCGCTCGCCCGACGACGCCTACGCGATGCTCCTGCGCCGCCACGAGGACATCGCCGACAACACGCTCTCGGTGCTCGGCGAGCTGCGCGGGGGCGCGATGAAGATCGGCCAGCTGGCGTCGTTCGTCGACGTCGACATGGTCCCGGAGGAGTTCCGCGGCGTGTACCAGGACAAGCTCGCCGAGCTCCGCGACGCGGCGCCCGCGATGAGCTGGAACAAGATCAAGCGCGTGCTGGAGGGCGAATGGGACGAGCCGGTGGAGTCGCTGTTCGAGGAGTTCGACCACGACGCCGTCGCCGCCGCCTCCATCGGTCAGGTCCATCGCGCGGTGCTGCCCGGCGGCCGGCGCGTGGCGGTGAAGATCCAGTACCCGGAGATCGCCGACGCACTCGCTGCCGATCTGGGCACCGCGGCCGGCCTGACGACGATCACCACGCCGCTGGCGAAGGCGATGATGCCCGGGCTTGACCCCCGCATGCTGATCGACGAGGTGCGCGAGCTCGTGATGGAGGAGATCGACTACGAGCTGGAAGCCCAGCACCAGCGGACCTTCGCGCGCGCCTACCGCAACCACCCGTTCATCTTCGTGCCCGATGTCGTCACCTCGTTGTCCCGCCGTCGCGTGCTCGTCTCCGACTGGGTCGACGGGATGCGCTTCCCCGAGATCCAGCAACTGCCGCAGGAGGAGCGCAACCGGGTCGGCGAGATCCTGGTCCGCTTCTACTTCCACTCGATGGACTACCTCGGACGCTTCAACACCGACTCGCATCCGGGGAACTTCCTGCGCCGGGAGGACGGCTCGCTGGCCTTCATCGACTTTGGCAACGTGAAGGTGGTCTCACCCGGGTGGCTGCAGGGAACCAAGCGGGGGATGCGGGCTGCGTCGGCCGGCGACCGCGATGCCTTCCGCGACGCGATCATCGAGCTCGGCTATGTGCACCGCCCCGAGCACCTCGACGTCGAGTGGCTGCTGCAGCAGGTGCTGGCCGCCGGCGAGTGGTTCCTGCGCGACCAGGAGCTCGAGCTGACGCCCGAGTACGTCGCCCACATGCTCTCCGCGGTGATGGACCCGCAGCTGATCGCCCACGGCATCCGGGTGGCGCGCGACCTCAAGGTTCCGACCGAGGAGGTGTGGTTCCGGCGCGTCGAGATCGGGGTCTTCGCCGTGCTCGGCCAGCTGCGCGCCAAGGCCAATTGGCACCGCATCGCGGGCGAGACGATCTTCGGGTATCCACCCGCCACCGAGCTCGGGACGGCCGAACGCGACTACTTCGCCGGGCGCGGGTTCGTGCTGCCGCCTCCCTAGCTCGAGGGCTCGACGTCGAGCTCGCCGACGTACGGCGAGGTCATCCGCGCCCGCACCTGCTCGAGCTTGTCCGACGCCGTCATGGCGCCGTCCTCGGCCTCCCGGGCCAGCTCGGCCAGGATCCAGCGGAACTTCACGCACGCCGCGCTGTTCGTCATGTTGCCGGTGGCGATCGCTCCCGCCCGGCGCGCGTGCACGCCGGTCGCATACGGGCTGTGGAGCGTCGAGTTGGCCGGGAACTGGCTGGTGAGAATCACCGGCACGTCGGTGGCGACGGCAGCCTCGATGAAGGGCACCAACGAGTACCGCCCGGCGTCGGGGACGTTGCCCGCGCCGTAGGACTGAAGGATCACCCCGCGGGTGCTGTCCACGGTCAGCAGCGGAAGCACGCTGTCGGCGTGCAGCCCGGGGATCAGCGTCACCTGGACGACATCGGCACTGAAGTCCGCGCGCAGCTCCGGCACGGGGGCGCCCGGCCGCCGCACCCGCGCGTCCGGGTGGACGATGATCTCATCGGCGATCTCGGCCAGCGGGGCGTAGGCCGGCGATTCGAACGCGGCAAAGCGCCGCCGGTCGCGCTTCTGGCTGCGCACGGCGCGGAACACGTAGTCGCCGAACACGATCACCACCTCGGCAATCGATCCGGACGCGACAAGGGCGGCTCTCACCAGGTTCATGCGCGCGTCGCCGTGAAGGTTCGAGGCCTCGCTCTGCGAGCCGGTGAACACGATCGGGACGCTCAGCTCAGGCCCGAACGCGAACGCCACCGCGGACGCGGTGAACTGCATCGTGTCGGTGCCGTGCGCCACCACGAAGCCGTCGAAGCCGGTCCCCATCCGCTCGTGGATCGCCTCGGCGATCGTTGTCCAGTCCTGGGGGGAGATGTTCGCGCTGTCCTTGTTCATCAGTGGCACGAAGGTGATGTCGGCTACCTGGCTCAGTTCCGGTGCGATCTCCAGGAACGCCGACGGGTCGGCCGGCGGTCTCAGAACGCCGCCTTCACGGACCATCCCGATGGTGCCCCCGGTGTAGATCAGGCAGATGTGAGGCAGCGACATGATGGGCGCGGACGTTACAAGCCGCCGGCGTGTCGATTGCGGGCGGGCTCGTTCGACGTCCTGATGGGCCGGCAGAGACAACTCAACCGGAGGTGACGGGCGATGACGCAGGTTCTGGCAAGCATCACGACGTCGGTCGACGGGTACATCACGGGTCCGAACGATGGACCGGGATGCGGCCTCGGTGAGGGTGGTGAACAGTTGCACTACTGGGTGTTCGGCGGGCCGTGGACGTACGGCGCCGACGCGCCCCGCGGCGAGCCGCTCGCCGAGGACGCGGACTGGTTCAAGCAGACGATGTCGCGGATCGGCGCGGTCGTGGGCGGGCGCACCACGTACGAGGCGGCCGAGCATTGGGGCGACGCCAACCCGTTCGGCGTGCCGTTCTTCGTTGTCACCCACCGCCCCGAGGAGGAGCCGGCCGGCGGTGAATTCACGTTCGTCGACGGCGTCGAGAGCGCGGTGGCGCGCGCCGCGGCCGCCGCCGGAGAGCGGGCGGTCAGCATCATGGGCGGCGCCGACGTGATCCGCCAGGCGCTGGGCGCCGGGCTGATCGACGAGTTGACGATCATCGTCGCGCCCGTGGTCCTCGCGGCCGGCAAGCGCCTGTTCGACGGTTTCGTCCAACCGCTCCGGCTGGAGACCACGGGCATCCGCCAGTCGCCGCTGGCGACGTTCATCACCTATCAGGTGCCGAAGAGCTAAGCGGCGCGCCGGTTCACGCGCCGACGGCGAGCTGCCGTGCGCGCCGGCGGCCGGCGACGGCGATCGGCGCGTGGGCGCGGATCTCGCTCACGAGCCGCGCTGCGAACGCTGCGTGGTCCTCGCCGGGCTGGAGCCCGCCGTCGACCGGTCGGAAGAACTCGACCCGCACGTGCGGGCGGTTGGTGGGAAACCTCGGGATGTCGACCGTGCCCTGCACGGTGCAGCAGACGATCTCCGCCTCCGGCACCGCGGCGGCCAGCCGGCCGATACCGCCGCGCGGTCGCAGCTCGCGGCCGAGCGAGCGGGTGCCCTCGGGGAAGATGCCGATGCACGCGCCGCCGCGCAGCTCCTCTATCGCCCGGTCGAGGGCGTGGGCGTCGCCGGCGCCGCGGTCGATCGGGATCTGGCCCATGCCGTCGAGCACCGGGCCGATTCCGGGCTTCCACAGCGAGGACTTGGCCAGCGCGCGGATCTGGCGGCGCGGCAGCCCGGCGATCCCCACGGCGATCGGGTCCCAGTAGCTGTCGTGGTTGCCGGCCAGCAGCACGCCGCCCTCAAGCGGAAGGTGCTCCAAGCCCTCCACCCGCAGGCGCCCCCACCACCGCACGGCCGGCGTGGTGAGGGCCATCACCGCCCGGTAGGCGGTGGTGATCGGCTCGCGGCGCTCCATCGGATCCGGCATCCTGTCAGACCGCCGTGCGCCGGGGTATGTATGTGGGCATGATCTATCGAACTCTCGGACGCAGCGGACTGCGGGTGTCGGCCCTGACGCTCGGCACGATGGGCTTCGGCGGGCGCGGAGCATTCAAGTCGGTCGGCGAGCTTGGGGTGGAGGAACTCCGCCGGCAGCTCGACATGTGCCTCGACGCCGGCGTGAACCTGATCGACACGGCCAACATGTACTCGCATGGTCTCTCGGAGGAGATCGTCGGCGAAGCGCTGGAGGGCCGGCGGGATCGCCTGATGGTGGCGACGAAGGTGCGCTTCCCGATGGGCGACGGGGCCAACGACGCCGGTCTCTCGCGCCGACATGTGATCGCCTCATGCGAGGCCTCGCTGACGCGGCTGCGCGCCGACCACATCGACCTCTACCAGCTGCACGAATGGGATGGCGAGACGCCGGCGGAGGAGTACCTGGAGGCGCTCGACACGCTGATCCGTGACGGCAAGATCCGCTACGTCGGCGCCTCGAACTTCACCGCGTGGCAGCTGATGAAGACGCTCGCGGTGGCCGATCACCACGGCTATCAGCGCTTCGTCGCCCACCAGATCCACTACACCCCGCAGGCGCGCGAGTCCGAGTTCGAGCTGCTGCCGGCCGGGCTCGATCAGGGCGTGGGGACGATGGTCTGGAGCCCGCTCGCCGGCGGCCTGCTCAGCGGCAAGTACCGCCGCGGTCGGACCGCGCCCGCAGGATCACGGCATCTCAGCGACTGGAACGAGCCGCCCGTCTACGACGCGGACTTGCTGTACGACATCGTCGACGCGCTGGTGGCCGTCGGCGATGCACACGGTGTCTCGGCCGCACAGGTGACGCTGGCGTGGCTGCTCACCCGCCCGACCGTCGCGACGCTGGTGATCGCCGCGCGTACCGAAGACCAGTTGGCCGACAACCTCGCCGCGGTGAGCTTGACGCTGAGCGAATCCGAGCTCGCGCGGATCGAGACGGCGAGCCGCCCGAACCTGCCCTACCCGCTGTGGCACCAGGCGGCCAACGCGGCCGATCGACTGTCAGGCGCCGATCGGGCCGTGCTCGGCCCGTGGCTGTGAGCGAGCGGCTACCAGGGCGGTGTCGCGGCCGTGATCAGGAGCGCCATCTCGGTGGCCGAAGCGTTGCGATATCCGTGCGGCTTCGTCGCGCGGAAGCGGACCGCGTCGCCGGGGCCGAGCCGGTGCACGTCGTCGCCGTGCAGCAGCTCGACGTCGCCGAGCACGATGTAGGCGAACTCCTCCCCGGCGTGACCCATCAGATCGTGCTGGTAGCCGCCGCCGGGCTCGAAGGTGACGATCGCCGGCTGGATCTCGTGCCCGTGACCGCGGCCGAGCAGCTGGTAGATCGTGCCCTGGCCGCGACGGATGGTCGCGACCCCCCGATCGCCCCGGCGGATCACCTCGAGCTCGGGCTCCGGTCGCCCGTTGATCGGCTCGTCGGGTCGCAGCAGATCGGTGATGTGCAGCCCGAAGTGCCGGGCGACGACCTGCAGGCGCCCGAGCGACATCCCGCCGCGACTGTTCTCCAGCGCCGACAGCGATGAGGCGGAGATACCGAGCACTCGCGCCTGCTCGCGCACGCCGAGCCCTGACTCGATCCGCAGACGCTTGATCCTCTCTCCGACGGTCCGGGCCAGGTCGTCGTCCATCAGAGGTGTCAGATTAGACTGAACGCCAGATGGCCAGCGTCCAGGATGCACGAACAGGACCGCGGGCGAGATCCTGACGACTACGACGCGTTCGTCTGAGCCTTGACACGCACGCGAGAGCGTTCAATAATTCAGCACACATTGTCATCAATGTGCGGATTTTCCGAACAGATGGCTAGCCGGCGGCAGCGAACGGCACACGGGCATGATCGCCCGTCGCCGGTGCGCGGCCAATGGTCCGGTGGCCAAAGCCGCGTGGCCCGCGTGGGCCGGACGGCGTACGGATCGACGGCGGGAGGCGCGTCATCGCCGAGCACGTGATCGATCCGACGCGGATCCACCACCACTGGGACAACAGGCTGGAGCCGACGCTCCGCGTCGAACCGGGTGACGTCGTCCACTACGACCTGAAGATGGCCGGCGACGGGCAGGTCGAGTGGGGATGGAGCTACGCGCAGTCGAAGCTTGATTTCGACACTCTCTACAACCTGCTCGGGCCGGTGTTCGTCGAGGGCGCCGAGCCGGGCGACACGCTGGCGGTGGAGATCCTCTCGCTGAGGACGGGCGAATGGGGGTGGTGCGGCGTGCAGCCCGACCTCGGGCTCCTGCCAGAGGACTTCCCCGATGGCTTCTTCCGGTATTTCGACCTCACCCAGGGCGATACCACCGCGCTCGGCGACGGCGTTCGCATCCCGATCGAGCCATTCCTCGGGACGATGGGCAACCATCCCGACGACCCCGTGACCGCGGCGCCGTTCCCGCCCCACAAGGGCGCCGGCAACGTCGACACCCGCCACCTGAAGGCCGGCTCCACCTTCCTGCTCCCGGTGTTCGTGCCCGGCGCGCTGTTCTCCTGCGGGGATCCGCACGCCGCGCAGGGCGATGGCGAGGTGTGCGTGGCGGCGATCGAGACGGCAATGCAGGCAACCCTCCGGTTCGCGCTGCACAAGCGCACGATCTCGACGCCGAGGTTCGTCGTCCCCGGGCCGCTCACGCCGCGCGTCGACGCCGGCGGCTTCTACGGGACGATGGGCATCGATCCCGACCTGATGCAGGGGGCCAAGCAGGCCGTGCGCGGGATGATCGAGCTGCTCGGCGAGGAGCACGGGCTCTCGCGCGAGGACGCGTACGTCCTGTGCTCGCTCACCGGCGATCTGAAGATCATGGAGATCGTCGACGCCGGCGTCTGGAACGTCGGCTTGCTGCTGCCGCGATCGATCTTCTCCGGGGGGCCGGTCTAGTCACCTCAGCTCTGGAGGCGCCATGTCGCAGGTCCCGCCGGCCAACGTCGAGGGAGGCGAGCTTCTCGAATCCCTCCAGTACGAGCAGGAGCTGAAGCGCAAGCTGAACATCCTCGGCAACGTCTCGCTGACGCTGTCGGACATCACGCCGACGGCATCGCTGCTGATCGTCGGCGCGCTGCCACCGCATTGTGCATCCAGTCGAGCCTCGTCTCGACGGTCACGTTCACCGCGGTGCTGATCATCACGCTGTAGGCGCTGATCGCGATCTCCTCGCTGTGGAGCCGCTACTCCCAGCGGGGCCTGCCGCGGCCCTACACGATGCCGATCTGGCGGGTGCCGCCCCTGATCGCGCTGGTCGGCGTCGGGATCGCGCTGAGCCAGCAGAAGGGCAGCGACCTGCGGCTCGTCGGGGCCGTCGTCGCCGAAACGGGCTGCGAGTGGATCTTTTCGCGCATCCGCGGGTTAGCACGGATGTGGGCAAACCGTCCGAACGTTTACACGGACGCTCGTGCATCGGCCGTGCGCGGCCGATCAGGGCTGTCATGGGCCGATTCATCGGATGCGTCGTGGCGTGCTTGCTGCTGCTCCCCTCGGGTGCGCTGGCGGGCGGCGGCGAGCTGACCGGCAAGATCACCTACGTCGGTAGCACCGTGCTGACGATCCAGACAGGCGGACGCCAGGTCGGCGTGATCAACGCGCTCACGCGCGGCGCGCGCGCTCTGGCCGCGCGCGCCTACCCGTACGTGTGGGGCGGCGGTCACGGGGAGGCCGGCGTGGCCAGCATCGGGGTGAAGGGCGGCCCCGGCTACAACGGCAAGCGGATCGGGTACGACTGCTCGGGCGCCATCGCCGCCGTGCTGGCGGCCGCCGGGCTGTGGCCGGCAGGCGGCCCGGTGCCGAACGACGCCGGCGTCATCGCTCAGCTGCGCGCCGAGCACCTGATCGCGCGCGGCCCGGGCACCGCTCCGAACGAAGTGACGCTCTACGACCATCCCGGCGTCCACATCTTCATGAACATCGACGGTCGCTTCTTCGGCACCTCCGACGGCGGCGCAGGCGACCCGCAGGGCAGCCCGACGTGGCTTGACGACGGCGCCCCCGACGTCTGGAGCCGTGCCTTCAAGCAGTATCACTTCCTGCCCGCCGTGCTGGCCCAGCGGACGACGTACGGGCAGAGCTACACCTTCCAGACGACCGCGACCCCGCTGCTGTCGGCCGGGGCCGAGCTCGGCGACAGGGTGACGGTCGGCTACGCCTCCGGTCGGGCGGGCGAGATGGTCGCCCAGACGATCGTCTACGCCGGCGCGGTGACCGCGACCGGCACCGTGACGGCGATCGCGCCCGACGGCTCGTCGCTGGCGATCACGACCTCGACAGGCCAGCCGCTGACCCTCAGCACGTCGTCGGTCCCCGCGCTCCTTCAGGGGGTCGAGGTCGGCGATGGGGTGCAGGTGACCTATACGCCCGAGGCCGGCGGGGCGCTTGTCCCCCATGCGGTGACGATCATCAGCGAGCCGGTCGCGGCCACGCCGCCTGGCGGCGGAATCAGCGGTCCGGCGCAGCGCGCGGTCACGACCCGCGCCCGCCGATCGGCATGACCGCAGCCGTTTGGGATACGGGACGCGCGGGTAAGCGGCGATGACGTCCCCAAGTCCGAGGAGGACCGAATGCTCACCTTGACACCCGCCGCCGCCGCCGCCGTTAGTGCCCTGCTCGACTCCCCGCAGGTTCCCGAGGAAGCTGCCCTACGGCTCCAACGCGGCCTCGACGCAAGCGGCGCCGAGGGGATCGGAATCGCCGTTGTGACCGAACCCGGCGCTACCGACGCTCACCTCCCGGTCAGCGACGAGCACGAGTTGCTGCTGGCGCCCGACGTCGCCGATCAGCTGGATGCGCACGTGCTCGACGCGACGGTCGAGGACGAGAACATCGCATTCATGATCCGCACTCAGCCGGTCGACGGGCGGCCACCGCTCACGTAGCCGAGGGCAGGGGCGATGTGCCGGGCGATCGTCTCCAGCAGGCGCGCGTTGTACTCGACGCCGAGCTGGTTCGGCACGGTGAGCAGCAGCGTGTCGGCGGCCTGCACCGCGGCGTCGCGGCTCAGCTCCTCGGCGATCACATCCGGCTCGCCGGTGTAGCTGCGCCCGAAGCGGGCGAGGCCGCCGTCGAGGTAGCCGACCTGGTCGCGCCCGTCGCGCCCGGTGCGGTCACCGAAGTACTCCCGGTCCTCGTCGCTGACGATCGGGATCACGCTGCGGCTGACCGACACCCGCGGCTCGCGTTCCCAGCCCGCCTGCGTCCACGCCTGCCGGAAGAGCGCGATCTGCTCGGCCTGGAGCTCGTCGAACGGCACGCCCGTGTCCTCGGTGAGAAGCGTCGAGCTCATCAGGTTCATGCCCTGTTCCGCGGTCCAGACGGCGCTCTGCCGGGTTCCCGATCCCCACCAGATCCGCTCGTGCAGGCCAGGGGACTGGGGCTGGACGGGGAGCATCGCCGCCGAGCCGGTCATCCCGACATCGGCCGGGACGACCCCCTCACCGGTGATCGCCCGGCGGAACTCGTACGCGTGCCGGCGCGCCATGTCCGCATCCGTTTGGCCGTCCTGCGGCACGTGCCCGAACGCCTCGTAGCCGCGCAGCGCCGGCTCGGGCGACCCGCGGCTGATCCCGAGCTGCAACCGGCCACCGGCGATCAGATCCGCGGCAGCCGCGTCCTCGGCCATGTACAGCGGGTTCTCGTAGCGCATGTCGATGACCGCCGTACCGATCTCGATCCGGCTCGTTCGCGCCCCGATCGCCGCCAGGAGCGGGAACGGCGAGGCGAGCTGCCGGGCGAAGTGGTGCACGCGCACGTACGCCCCGTCGATGCCGATCTCCTCGGCCGCCTCGGCCAGCTCGATCGTTTGCCGCAGCGCGTCGCCACCCGTCCGGGTCGCGAGGCTCGGGTGGTTCTGCCAGTGACCGAAGGAAAGGAAGCCGATTCGCTCCATGCCTTGATGGTAGGAAGGCGTCTTCCGCCTGCCGCTATGGAGCTTCCGACGCCTCCGGTCGCGCGCCGGTGATCAGCACGCGGATGACGTTGGCGAGGCCGACGGCGACCAGCACCAGCGACACTCGCTCCAGGGTCTTCTTGGCCCTGGGGCCGAGTTCCTTGGGCGGCGGATAGCTGATCCGGGCGATCGTGGCCGACGTCCATCCGGTCCACCACCCACCACACACCAGCTGCAGGGTGTTGCGCGTCTGAGAATCAAGCCGCCGCCTGGCGACGAAGAGGATGAGCGCCCATACCACGGCACAGCCGATGCTGTAGCTCGTGTAGGTGTTCAGCCGCGCTCTCATCGGTGTGATCGTCGCAGAAGGCCGTGGCCTGCGGA
>DASZLC010000098.1:0-1753 GCA_035552615.1 Solirubrobacteraceae bacterium | reverse complement strand
CCTCGATGTCGGAGACGACGACGGTGGTCTCGGCCGAACCAGGCGCCGCCGTCGTGAGGCCCTTGCCGAACGTGATCGAGGCTGGCGAGCCCGGGGGTGTGAACTGGACGATGCGAAGGGCATCCATCGGGGCGACGTCGTCGTCGAGCCTCCAGCCCAGCTGCTCGTAGAACTGCTTGGCTCGGCCGACGTCGGACACGGGAAGGATCTGGTTCTCGAGCTTCATGTCGACCTGCCTCACGTTCGCGCTGCCGCTTTCGGTGGCGCTCATATCTGCCTCCTGGGGTTCCGGAAGACCTCGATTGGTCTTCGTGTCGGTAACGCCATGAAGCGTGATGTCCGAGCGTGTTCGTCGCGTCCGGTGGCCCCCCGGGTTAGCACCCGGGGCGTGCCGGTCCCGTGGTCACGGGAGCACGGGGGCACCGCGGTGAGCTTGTCGTATGCTCGGCGGGTGGCAATGTCGACTGCTGTTTCAGCGCGGCGACTGCTCGGGCGGCGCAGCGAGTGCGCGGCGTTGGATGAGCTGGTGGCGAGCGTGCGCAGCGGCCCGAGCCGGGCGCTGGTGCTGCGCGGGGAGGCCGGCGTCGGCAAGAGTGCGTTGCTGGAGTATCTGGTGCAGCACGCGTCCGGTTGCGGCATCGCCCGGGCGACCGGGGTCGAGGCGGAGATGGAGCTCGTCTACGCGGGGTTGCAGCAGCTGTGTGCGCCGTTCCTCGATCGCCTGGAGCACCTTCCCGGTCCCCAACGCGATGCTCTTGGCACCGCGTTCGGTTTGCGCGCCGGCGACGCGCCGGATCGGTTCAGCGTCGGGCTGGCGGCTTTGAGTCTGCTGTCAGACGTCGCGGAAAAGCGGCCGCTTGTCTGCATCGTGGACGACGTGCAGTGGCTCGACGCTGCCTCGGCGCAGGCGCTGGCCTTCGTCGCGCGCCGCTTGGAGGCGGAGTCGGTCGGGCTAGTCTTCGCCGAGCGCGAGCCGAGCGGCGAGCGGCATTTCGCCGGGTTGCCGGAGCTCGCCGTGGGCGGCCTGGACGACGGCAATGCGCTCGAGCTACTCGGGACAGTCGTCCCGGGCCCGCTCGACGAGCGGGTGCGTGATCGGATCGTGGCCGAGGCGCGCGGCAATCCGCTGGCGCTGCTCGAGCTACCCCGGCCAGGCCGAACCCTGGCTGAGCTGGCGGGCGGGTTCGGATTGTCCGACGGTGTGGCGTTGTCGGGGCGGATCGAGCAGAGATTCATTGAGCGGTTGGCGCCGCTGCCCCCGGCGACCCGGCTCTTGCTTCTGGTCGCGGCGGCCGAGCCCGTGGGGGATCCGGTGCTGGTGTGGCGGGCGGCGGCGGCGCTCGGCATCGGGCCGGACGCGGCCGTGCCGGCCGCCGGCGTGGGGCTGGTCGATTTCGGGGCGCAGGTGCGCTTCGATCATCCACTTGTCCGCTCAGCGGTCAAGGCCGCGGCGGCGCCGGAGGAGCGTCACCGCGTCCACCGTGCGCTCGCCGAGGCCACGGATGCCGATCTCGATCCGGATCGCCGCGCCTGGCACCTTGCGCACGCGACAGCCGGGCTCGACGAGGACGTTGCCGCCGAGCTGGAGCGCTCGGCGGGACGCGCGCGGGCGCGCGGCGGTCTGGCGGCGGAGGCGGCGTTCCTCGAGCGCGCCGTCGAGCTCACGCCTGATCCGAAACGCCGGGCACAGCGTGCGCTGCTCGCCGCCAAGGGCAAGCATCAGGCCGGCGCGAACGACGCAGCACTGCGGCTG
>DASZLC010000097.1:0-7650 GCA_035552615.1 Solirubrobacteraceae bacterium | reverse complement strand
ATGGCCCGAGTTCACGTGTCCCCCACCGCCCCCAAGCCAGCCGATGGCCAGCGGTCCCAGCACCGCAGCCAAGACGAGCGATCCGGTCAGCGCGCCGAGCGCGATCGTCGCGTCGGCCCCGGCCAGCGACACGAGCCCGACCGACGCGACCTCGGCGCTGGAGAGCCCGACGCCGAGCAGCCCGTGGCGGATCGGCGCCGCGAACGGCCGCCCCAGCGCCCAGGCGACCACGGCGAGAACGACGAGCGGTACCACCGAGAGGACGACCACAGACGCAAGATGCGCCCGCAGCCCGGCCAGATCGGAGAACGAGATCCCCAGCGCGGTGGCGAGCACGAGCGCCGCCAACAGCAGGTCCGAGCGTGAGGCGAGCGCACCCGAGGGGACGAGCACGCCGAGCACGGCGGCCGCAACGGCCAGCGGCGTCAGCACGCGGGGAGCGGCCGCGAGCAGCTGACCGGGCGAGATCAGACCGACCCGCCGAGGGCTCGCGTCAGCTCGGCCGCGGCGGCGCGAAGCTCGCCGAGGACTCGCTCGGGGTCCTGTAGCCGGGCGGCGGGCGCCTGCACGCCGAGAATCGCCGCCAGCTGACCGTCGCGGCCGAACACCGGGGCGGCGATCGCGTTCACGTCGACCTCGCGCTCGCCGAACACGGTCCCGTAGCCACGGCGACGGACCTCGCGCACCTCGCTGGCCAGCTCGGCGCGGTCGGTGATCGTGCGGTCGGTCAGCGCCGCCAGGTCGCGCTCGCGCGGCAGCGGCCCCCCGCCGAAAGCGAGCATCACCTTGCCGACCGCCGTGGCGTGCGAGACGCTCGGGCGCCCGAGCCGCGCCAGCGACACGACGCTCGATGCCGACGGGATCGAGTCGACGGTGATCGCCTCGCCCCCACCGGGGACCGACAGCGTCGCCGTCTCCCCCGTGTTCTCCATCAGCGCCAGCAGCACGGGACGGGCCAGGCCGCGGAGATCGAGCCGGGCGAGCACGCGGTCGCCCAGCGTGACCAGCGCCAGGCCCAGACGGTAGGGGCCGCCGGCGCTGCGCTGGACGATTCCCGCCCCCTGAAGCGTCGCCAGCAACCGTGACGCGGTCGACGCGTTCACCCCGATCCGCCGGGCCAGCTCGTTCACGCCCAGCCCGTCCTCGCTGTCGCGCAGCTCCTCCAGCAACGCGATCGCGCGGGACACAGAACCGACCGAACGTTGCGCCATTGGCAACAGTATTGCGTCATGCGGGACGGTTGTCTACCCTCCCGGCGCAGTGTCGTTCGTGCTCACGTGCCCCCACTGCGGTGACCGCGAGGTCACGGACTTCGCGTACGGCGGAGAGCTCACCGCGCGGCCTCGCGAGCAGCCGTCGCTGCGTGAGCTCTCCGCCTACAACTACTTTCGCCGCAACGTCGCCGGCGTCCAGCGCGAGTGGTGGTACCACCGCTCCGGGTGCCGGACATGGTTCCAGGCGGACCGCGATACGCGCACGAACCGGGTCCTCCGCGTCGGGCTGCCGGGCACGCTGCCCCAGGAGGACACAAAGTGACCCGCCGCGAGCCCCAGCCGGCCGAGCTGATCGACCGCGCGCAGACGATCAGCTTCAGCTTCGACGGCGATACCGTCGCCGCCCACCCGGGCGACACGATCGCCTCGGCGCTGTTCGCGGCCGGACGCCGAACGTTCAGCCGCAGCTTCAAGTACCACCGCCGGCGCGGCCTGATGTGTTGTTCGGGCCAGTGCCCGAACTGCCTCGTCGCGGTCGACGGCGCGCCCGGAATCCGGGCCTGCACCGAGCCCGCGCGGGAGGGCGCGCGCGTCGAGCACCTGAATGCCCGCCCCGGGCTCGAGCACGACGCGATGGCGATCACCGACAAGCTCGGCGGCCCGTTCACGCCTCCCGGCTTCTACTACAAGACGTTCATTCGCCCGCGGAAGCTGTGGCCGCTGTACGAAAAGGTGCTGCGGGGCGCCGCCGGCCTCGGCGTGCTGCCCGAGAAGCAGGCCGAGCGCACGCTGCGGACGGAGTACCGGCGCCGGCACGCCGACGTGCTCGTCGTCGGCGGCGGGCTGGCCGGGCTGACGGCGTCGATCGCCGCCGCCGGCCAGGGCGCCGATGTCGTGCTCGTCGACGACGGCCCCGCGCCGGGTGGGCGGCTCCTTTGGGAGGGCGGCCACGACCAGGCCCGGAGGCTGACGGCGCAAGCTCAAGCCGCCGGCGTCGAGGTGCTCCGTAATGCGCCCGCGCTCGGTCACTTCGACGGGCTCGTGCCGGCGTGGCAGGACAACACGCTGCACCAGATCCGGGCCAAGCACCAGATCTACGCCACGGGCGCGATCGAGCAGCCGCTGATGTTCGCCGGCAACGACCTCCCCGGCGTGATGCTCTCGGGCGGGGCGCGTCGCCTGGCCAGCCTGTGGTCGGTGCTGCCGGGACGGCGCGCGGTGATCGCCACCAGCTCAGACCGGGGGATCCGCGCGGCGATCGCGCTGCAGGACGCCGGCGTCGAGATCGTGCTCGTGGCCGACATGCGCTCCAAGCCGACCGCCACCTGCGAGCGGCTGCGCACACACAAGATCGAGGCCCGCTTCGGCTGGACGGTGATCGCCGCCGAGGGCCGCCGGCAGGTGAGCCGCGTGACCCTCGCCCCGATCGGCGCGGCGTCGAGCGAGCACCACGACGTCGACTGCGACCTGCTGATCGTCTCGGGCGGCGACGCGCCGGCGACCGCGCTGGTGACCCAGGCCGGCGGCCGCACGGGCTACGACAAGCAGTTCGGCGTGTTCGCGCTCACCGAGACGCCGCCCGGGGTGTTCGCCTGCGGGCAGCTGGCCGGCGAAGGCACCTACCAGCACGCCGGGCCCTCCGGCGAGCTCGCCGGACTGCTCGCCGCCGAGGCGCTCGGGCTCGCGGGCGGCCGCGCCGGCGTGCGCCGCCGCGAGCTCCGGGCGTGGCTCGACGAGGGGGACCACGTCCCCCAGGCGATCCCCGCGCCGTGGTCGCCGGAGCGCGCCCGCGGCCGCGCCTTCGCGTGCCTGTGCGAGGACGTCACGGCCAAGGACATCGCCCAGGGGATCGCCGAGGGCTACGACTCGATCGAGCTGTGCAAGCGCTTCACGACGGTGACGATGGGACCGTGCCAGGGACGCATGTGCCAGCTCACGGCGATCCGGCAGATGGCCGCCGGCACGGGGCAGCGACTCAGCGACATCGGCACGACAACGGCCCGGCCACCGTGGTCGACGGTGCCGCTCGCCGCGCTGGCGGGCCGGTCCTATGAGCCGACGAAGCGCTCCCCGATCCACCGCCGCCACCTGCAGCTCGGCGCCAGCATCCGCTGGGCCGGCGACTGGCTGCGCGCCTACGACTACGGCGACCCCGAGGGCGAGGCCCTCGCCGTGCACGCCTCGGCCGGTCTGATCGATGTCTCGACGCTCGGCAAGCTGCTCGTCCGCGGCCCGGACGCCGGAGCGTTCCTCGACCGCCTGTACCCCAACCGCGTGTCGAGCCTGAACCCGGGCCGCGTGCGTTATGGCGTGCTGACCTCCGACGCCGGGCGAATCATGGACGACGGCACGGTGGCGCGGCTGGACGAGACCACCTTCTACGTCACCACGACGTCGAGCGGCGCGGGCGCCGTCGAGCAATGGTTCTCGTGGTGGCTGGCCGACTGGCAGATGGACGTCGAGCTGACCGACGTCAGCCAGGCACTCGCCGCGGTCAACCTCGCGGGCCCTCGCGCGCGGGACATCCTGACGCGCGTCACCTCGCTCGATTGCTCCCCCGAGGCGTTCGGCTACCTCGACGCGCGCCAGACGGCGGTGGCCGGCGTCAACGCGCTGCTGCTGCGGATCGGCTTCACCGGCGAGCTCGGCTACGAGTTGCATCTCCCCTCGGCACACGGCGAGCACGTGTGGGACGCCCTGCTCGAAGCGGGCGGGACCGAATCACTCCGTCCCTTCGGGCTGGAGCCGCAGCGAATCCTTCGCCTGCAGAAGCAGCACATCATCGTCGGTCAGGACACCGACTCGGAGTCGACGCCCCTGAACGCCGGGATGCCGTGGGCCGTGAAGCTCGACAAGCCCGAGGCGTTCATCGGCAGGTGGGCGCTGGAGCACGCCGCCGCGCACCCGGGCGCGAGCGCGCTCGTCGGCTTCACCCTGCCCGACGGCGTCGTTCCGCGCGAGGGCGCCGTCGTGCTCGACGCCGCCGGCGACGCGGCCGGACAGGTGACGAGCGCGCGCCGCTCGCGTCAGCTCGACCAGGTGATCGGGATGGCCTGGGTACCGAGCGCACTCGCCGCCGACGGCGAAGCGATCACCGTCCTCGACAGGGGCAAGCGACTCACCGGCGCCGTGCTCACGACCCCGTTTCACGATCCGGACGGAACCCTGGTGCGCTCGTGAATGCGCTCGCCTTTCTGTCGCTGACCGAGTCGGCCCCCGCACACTCGCCGATGCCCGATGCCGGCACCGCGGCCGGATTCGCCGACCGCTCGCTGATCCGCAAACTGGAGCTCCATGGTCAGGCCGCCGGCCCACTGGGGCAAGCGACCCACGCCGATGACGGCGCCTGGTGGTGCCCGGTGACGCCGACGCGGACGCTCGTGCTGGGCGGCACGACGGCAGCGCCGGCGGGAGCCCTCGACGTCACGTGCACCCATGCCGCGCTGGAGCTGCGCGGCGCGCACAGCGACGAGCTGCTGGCCCGGTTCTGCGCGCTCGACGTCCGCCCCGCCGTAATGGGGGTCGGGGCGTTCCGGCCGGGATCGGTCGCGCGCACGCCCGGATACGTGCTGCGGACCGCAGCGGACACGCTGCTGCTGCTCGTCGGCTGGGCGCTGGGCGAATATCTGTGGCAGGTCGTCGCGGACGCGGCCGAGGCGCTGTATGCGTGAGATCTTCCGCTCGCGGCGGATGTGGCGGGCGCGCGGGGAGCTGCGCGACTCCTACGACGTGGTGATCATCGGCGGCGGCGCGCACGGGCTGGCCACCGCGTACTACCTCGGCAAGCTCGGCGTGAAAAACGTCGCCGTGCTGGAGCAGAGCTATATCGGCTCGGGTGCGGCCGGTCGCAACACGACGATTCTGCGCTCCAACTACAAGACACCCGAAGGTGCACGCTTCTACGACGCCTCGATCAAGCTGTACGAGCGGCTGGGGGCGGAACTGAACTTCAACCTGCTGTTCTCACAGTGCGGGCACCTGACGCTGGCCCACTCCGATCGGGCGATGTTCGTGATGGCCAACCGGGCCGAGGTGAACCGCCTGCACGGCATCGACTCGCGGCTGATCGACACGCCCGAGGTGGCGAAGATCTGCCCGCAGCTGAACGTGTCGCCCGAGGCGACGTATCCGATCATGGGAGCGCTGTACCACCCGCCGGGCGGGATCATCCGCCACGACGCCGTCGTCTGGGGCTTCGCCCGCGGGGCGGACCGAGCCGGGGTCGAGATCCACCCGTACACGAAGGTGCTCGGCTTCGACCTCGACGGCGGACGAATCTCCGCCGTGCGCACCGACCGTGGCACCGTGAAGGCCGGGCAGGTGATCAGCGCCACGGCCGGCTGGAGCTCGCTCGTGTGCGGGATGGCCGACGTGCCGCTGCCGATCACGACCCACATCCTCCAGGCGTGCGTGACCGAGCCGGTGAAGCCGCTGCTCGACGTCGTTGTGGTGTCCTCGCAGATGCACGTGTACATCAGCCAGTCCG
Source organism: Solirubrobacteraceae bacterium (assembly GCA_035552615.1). Lineage (GTDB taxonomy): Bacteria > Actinomycetota > Thermoleophilia > Solirubrobacterales > Solirubrobacteraceae > Palsa-465. Next base: position 1,950 of record DASZLC010000097.1, on the reverse strand, counting down.
ACCGGGGAGAGTTCGTGATGGGCTCGGAGATCGAGCCGTGGACGACCTACCGGATGCAGGGCACGCTGAACTTCCTCCAGGACCTGACGCGGCACACGCTCGAGCTGTTCCCTCAGCTGGAGCACGCGCGGTTGCTGCGCAGCTGGGCCGGGCTGTGCGACCTCAGCCCCGACTACAGCCCGATCCTCGGTCGCACCGAGGTGGAGAACTTCGTCATCAGCGCCGGCTGGGGCACGTACGGCTTCAAGGCGGCGCCGATCGTCGGCCAGACGCTCGCCGAGCTGATCGCGACCGGGGAAGTCCCGGATCTGATCGCCCCGTTCGCGCTGGAGCGCTTCTACGAGGACAAACTGGTGTCGGAACTCGCGGCGGCGGCCGTGAGCCACTGATTCGATGAGCCTGACCGCCACCGCAGCGCCCCGGGGCGCCAACCACACCGCACGGCTGTTGATCTCCTGCCCGGACCGCCCGGGGATCGTCGCCGCCGTGAGCGCCTTCCTGTACGACCGCGGCGCCAACATCGTCAGCTACGACCAGTACTCGACCCACCCCGAACAAGGCACGTTCTTCATGCGCGCCGCCTTCTACCTGCCCGCCATTCGAACATCGGATGACAGGGCTACGTTCGAGCGGGCGTTCGGAGAACTCGCGACGCGATTCGCGATGGAGTGGCGGATCGCCTACGCCGACGAGCTGAAGCGGGTCGCGCTGTTTGCCTCGCGGGAGGGCCACTGCCTGCTCGACCTGCTGTGGCGCGCGCAGCGCGGCGAGCTGGAGATGGACGTCGCCATGGTCATCTCCAACCACGAGGACCTGCGGCGTGAAGTCGAGCTGCTCGGCTACGAGTACCACCATGTCCCGGTGACCAAGGAGACGAAGGGCCAGGCCGAGGCGGCGGCGCTGGCGCTACTCCGCGACCGCGCCGAGCTCGTCGTGCTGGCGCGCTACATGCAGATCCTCAGCGGCGACTTCCTGGCCCAGGTGGGCTGCCCGGTGATCAACATCCACCACTCGTTCCTGCCCGCGTTCGCCGGTGCCGACCCGTACCGTCGTGCCTTCGAGCGCGGGGTGAAGCTGATCGGCGCCACCGCCCACTACGCCACCGAGGAGCTCGACGCGGGGCCGATCGTCGACCAGGACGTCCAGCGCGTCGGCCACGGCTACACCGTCGAGGACCTTGTCCGGGTCGGGCGCGACCTGGAGCGCGCCGTGCTGGCCCGCGCCGTCGAGCGTCACCTCGACGATCGCGTGCTGGTCCACGAGGGCCGCACGATCGTCTTCTGAGGGCTTAGACTCGCGCCCGTGACCTTCAAGACGAACCCGGTCGACGAGAGCTTCTTCGAGACGGCGCCGTTCCGAATCAGCGCCGACTTCGACATCCCCCGTCCGGCGTCGTCGGTCTGGGCTGACCTGACCGGCGATCAGGCGCTGTCGTGGTGCAGGATCATCCAGAGCGTGCGCTGGACCTCGGAGCGACCGTTCGGCGTCGGGACCACGCGTCAGGTCCGCACACTCGGCCTCGTGGTGCTGCACGAGCACTACTTCCGCTGGGAGGAGGGGCGCCGGCACTCCTTTTACGCTGTCTCGGCCACCCTCCCGATGTTCCGCAGCCTGGCCGAGGACTACCTCGTCGAGCCGACCTCGGAGGGCTCCTGCCGGTTCACGTGGACGATCGTCGCCGACGCCCGCGGCGGCCGGGCGATGGCACCCGGCAACCGCCTGCTACTGGGAAGCCTGTTCCGGGACACCCGCCGCTACTACGGCACCGCCTGAGCGCGGCGTACGCCGCGCGGCAGACGGTACGGTGGGTCCTCCTGGATCCGCGGATAGGTGCCGCTGAACGGCTCCGGGTGTGCGGCGCTCCCCGGCTTCGGGTAGGCGTTGTACTGCAGGCGCGACAGCGGCGAGAGCAGCCCGTCCTTCTCCAGCGTGAGCACCAGCTGATCCTCG
>DASZLC010000096.1:0-6911 GCA_035552615.1 Solirubrobacteraceae bacterium | reverse complement strand
TGATCCTGCATCCGCGGGGACTGTGAGCTGTGGCGCGTACAGCCTGATCGCCTCGGTCTTGCCCTTCAGCGCGATGCCCTCGCGCTCCACCAGTGGAGGGTGAGGCGCGCGCAGCAGTTCGCGCGTGTGCTCGGCGAGGAGGATCGGGTCGCCGGTCTGGCGCGTCGCCGCCTCGACTCGGGCAGCGACGTTCACCGGGTCGCCGATCACGCTGAACTCGAGCCGTCCGGCGCCGCCCACGTTGCCGGCCACCACCTCGCCCGAGTTCAGCCCGATCCCGAAGCTCAGGCCATACGACGAATGCACGCGCGCCACGATCTCGATCGCGGCGGCGAGCGCCCGATCGGCATGGTCGGACAGGCGCCGCGGCGCGCCGAACACGGCCAGCAGCCCGTCGCCGACGAACTTGTCGACGCGGCCTTGGTGCGCGTGGATCACGGCGACGAACTGCCCGAAGCACTCATTGATCGCCGCCACCACCTGCTCGGCGGAGGTGCGCTCGGCGAATCCGGTGAAGTCGCGGATGTCGATGAACATCACCGTCACCTCGACCTGCTCGCCGGCCAGATCGGTGCCCTCGTGGAGGATCCGCTCGGCGACGTCGGGATCGACGTACGTGCCGAACGCCTCGCGAATCCGCTCGCGCTCGGCCAGCCCGGCCGCCATCTCGTTGAAGCCGAGCTGCAGCTGGCCGATCTGGGTGCCGTCGTAGACCGGGACGCGCACGTCGAGCTCGCCCCGCTGGACCCGGGCCAGCGCGCGGCGCACCGACTCGACCGGATCGGCGGTGGCGCGCGCGGCGACCAGCACCGCCAGCAGCCCCACCGACAGGCCAACCCCGCCGAGCGCCACCATCGCGACCCCGAGCTGCGTCCGGGTCGATGATCGATCGCCGGTCAGCGCCAGCACGCCGATCGCAACGATCCCGACCACGGGCAGGCCGGTGCCGAACAGCCAGGCCAGGAACGCGCGGGTCGCCACCCCGGGCACGACCAGCGGGCCGGGCGCTCGATCCGAGAGCGCGCGGGCGGCGGCCGGGCGAAGCACCAGGTCGGCGAGCAGGTAGGCAAGCGCGGCGGTGACGAACCCGGTGATCGCCACGATGATTCCGGCGCGGAGCCCCAGCGTCGTGTCGTAGGTGGCGTCGAGCACGCCGAACAGGACAGCCGCTACGAGCCACAGCGCCACCTGCAGGCCGAACAGCCGCAGCGGCGCCTGCAGCAGCGTCCGCGCCTCGGCGAGCGTGGCCGGCCGCTCGTCGCGCAGCCACGGCTGCTGGACCCGCAGCCCGAGGACCGTGCCGAGCGGAATCGCCGCCAGCACGTAGCCGGCCGCGACCAGTCCGTTCACCAGTTGGATGTGGCCTGTGCGGGCGCCGAGCGCCGGCTCGGGCACGACGAACAGCGCGATCACGAGGACCGCCCCGGCGCCGAGCAGGTTCGTGGTGGCGATCGTCGCCGTGACCACGACACGCAGCAGCACCGCGAGCGCGCTGCCCGAGATGCCGGTCTCCCCGGGCCGCCGCAATTCGCTGATGCCGAGGCGGAGCTCGCTGATGGGCGATTGCAGCGATTTCATCTCCCCGGCGGACGTTATCCGCTGGACTGCGGCCGAGCCCGAAGATTGGACACCGGGCCAATGACCGGGGCTCAACCTCAGCATTACGGTTCTGTTATGCGCTCGCGCCCTCCACAGATCGTGGCGTTCGGTGGCGGCGGCTTTTCGATGGAGTGGGGAAACACGTTGCTCGACGACCACGTGTTGTCCCTTACCGGCGTCGAGCGCCCGCGCGTTTGCTTCCTGCCCACCGCCAGCGGCGACGCCGACCACTACGTTGTGCGGTTCTACCGCGCCTTCCCGGCGAGTCGGTGCGAGCCGTCGCACATCTCGCTGTTCCGGCGCGAGACCGGCGTCGGCGACCCGCGCGCGCACCTGCTGGCCCAGGACCTGATCTACGTCGGCGGCGGGAGCCTCGTGTCGCTGCTCGGCACCTGGCGCGCGCACGGCATCGACCAGTACCTGCGCGAGGCGTGGCAGGCCGGCGTCGTCATGTGCGGTGGGTCGGCCGGCGCGCTGTGCTGGTTCTCGAACACGCTGAGCGGCTTTCACGAGGGACCGGCTCGGCAGATCGAGGCGCTCGGCTTCCTGCCCTGGAGCAACGCCGTGCACTACCACGAGGAGAAGGGCCGCCGGGAGGGGTTCACGGCCGCTGTGGCCGCGGGCATGGGCCCCGGATACGGCGCCGGCGACTCGGCCGCGATGCACTTCGTCGGCACCGAGCTGCACGAGGTCGTATCGTCTCGTCCTGAGGCTCGAGCCATGTATGTAACCCCTGATGGAAACGGTGGCGCAACCGAGCGCGAACTGGCAGTCCGGTATCTCGGCGCCCCCACCAAGCTGCGCGCCAGCGCAGCGCTTGCGGCGTGAGCTTGGCTTCCGGGGGCGGCTGCGGCGCCGACCGCCGGCGGGTCCTTGCGATGGGCGGGGGCGGCTTCACGATGGATGACCCGACGTCCGTGCTCGATCGGCTCGTGCTGGCGCTGACGGGCAAGCCGGTCCCGAAGATCTGCTTCCTGCCCACGGCCAGCGGCGACCCGCGCGACCAGGTCACCCGCTTCTACGAGCGCTTTGGCGACTGGCCGTGCGAGCCGAGCATCGTCTCGCTGTTCCACCTCGGCCGTGATCGGATCGATCCGATTGCGCACCTGCTCGCCCAGGACGCGATCTACGTCGGCGGCGGGTCGATGCGCAACATGCTGGCGATCTGGCGCGAGCACGGCATCGACGAGGCGATGCGCACCGCCTGGAGCCGCGGCATCGTGCTGGCCGGGCTGAGCGCCGGCGCGATGTGCTGGTTTGAGGGCGGCATCTCGATGAGCGGCGGCGCCCCCGAGGTGGTCCACGGTCTGCATCTGCTCGACGGCAGCCTGTCCGTGCACCTCGACGGCGAGCCCGAGCGGCTCCCGATGTTTCATGAGGCGGTCGCGTCCGGGCGGCTGCCCGCGGGGTACGCCTGCGACGACGGCGCGGCCGTGCTCTACAAGGGCGAGCGGCTGGCCGAGTGCGTCGCCTCGCGGCCCGGCGCGCGCGTGATGCGGGTCCGGCCCGACGGCGCCGGCGGCATCGTCGAGACGCTGATGCCGATCCGCCTGCTCCCGGGCGCCGCCGAGGCGGGCCTCGACGGCGACGAGGTCGGGTTCGGCGTTTCCGAGCTGCGCGCCCTGCGAGCCGGGCGTCACCGCTGGGACTGAGCCGGCGGGGGGACTCGTCCCGCCCACCGACGACGTGGACGCTCAGGTCGCTCCCTGGCGCTTGCGGAGCGTGGCCGCCACGAGCCCGCCGGTCGTGAGCACCGCGACGACGACGAGGCCGATGACGAGTCCTGTTGAGCCGCCGCTTCCGGCGCCCGCTCCCGCTCCCGCTCCCGTGCCGGCTGTCGTGGCGCCGGCGATCGGGTGGCCGTCGGCCGCGCCGATCTTCTCGGTCGCCGCCAGCGCGCCGGCGGTCAGCGCGCCCGCGCCCTTCCCGGCCGGGGGAGCGAGCGCCGCCACAGCCGCCGTCGCCGCGGAGCCGAGGTGCTCGGTGCCGTAGCCGCTGGGCATCACCACGAGCAGCGGCTGCGGGCCCTGGAAGCTGATCTCGGTGTCGAGGAACTGCGCGTACTGCTGGGCGTGATCGAACAGGGCAGGGATCACCCCGAGGTCCGTGGGCGAGGCGATGATCGCGATCTTCAGCGGCGAGCCGTGGTGGCGCAGCGCGGACACGGCGGCGTTCAACGCGTCCTGCGCCGACTTCGACACGGGCGCGTAGGGATAAAACACGTCGGTCCCGAGCAGCACATCGCTGGCCGGGTCGCCGTCGGCCAGCGCCGCGCCGGTCCCGATCGCCAGCAGTGCGATCACGGCCAGGAGCGGTGCGAGGCGCTTCACCCCGGCCAGGCTAGGCGGCGCGTGTCGAGGGAGCGCCCGCGGTCGCCCGCCCGTGGCGCTCGGCGACCTCCAGCTCCATGCGCTCCGTGGCCAGCTCCACCGCGTCAGGATGGCCGCCGAGCTCGGCCCAGCGCGCCGCCACCTCGTCGCCGATCCCGTCGAGGAACTCGTCGGAGTGGAGTGGGTCGTGGTGGAACAGCAACAGTCGCTTAGCGGCGACGCGGCGCGCGAAGGCGAGGGCGTCGGAGATCGGGCAGTGGCCCCAACCGAGATGCCCCGAGTACTCCTGGTCGGTGTACTGGCAGTCGTGAACCAGCAGCTCGGCGTCGTGGGCGAGCTCGAAGCCGGAGATCCAGTCGTCGTCGAGCTTGGCCAGCGGCGCGCCGAGCCCCGGCTCATGGTCCGGGATGTAACACAGGGTGCGGTCGCCGTCCTCGATGCGGTAGCCGAGCGTCGGGCCGCGATGGGTGACCGCCTGGGCGTGAATGGTCGCCGGCCCGATCTCCCACTGCAGCGGCTCGGCTTCGCGGAAGGAGACCTGCGAGGGCAGCTCGCGCACCTCGACGGGGGCGAGCGGGGCCGAGATATAGCGAGCGACCCGATCCTGCAGGGAGGCCTCGGGCGAGGCGGGGCCCCAGATCGTGATCTCCGACTCGGGCCAGAACGCGGGGGCGAAGAACATCAGCCCCTGAATGTGATCGAGGTGCAGGTGCGTGAGCAGGATGTTGATCTGCTGACTCTGGCGCGGCAGGGCCAGGCCGAGGTTGCGGATGCCGGTCCCAGCGTCGAGGATCAGCGTGCTGCCGTCCGACAGCGTCAGCTCCACGCACGAGGTGTTGCCTCCGTAGTGCATCGTCTCGGGGCCCGGTGCCGGGATCGATCCGCGCGCTCCCCAAACCTTTAGCTTCATCGACTCTCTCCCTGCTCGCTCGCCACCGGCCAGAAGAACACAATCGCGCCGCCGCTCGAGCCTCCCAGCCCGACGATCGGAATCGAACTGGCGGCGACGTCTTGGTGGCCGCCGCCCACTGCCCGGACTCGGAATATCCCGTGGTACGGCCGATTGTCGCGCACTGCGAGCGTCGCCGGGATCTGATCGTAAGGAATCGGCTGCTCGTCGGCTCCGTACGGGCCGAACTCGCTGGTCCACTCCGTGGCGGTCATGTTCCCGCTCTCCTCGAAGCCGCGACCGAGCATCGCGCCCGCGGCACCGTTGTAGTAGAGCAGCGCGCCCTCCTCGCCGACGAGGAAGGCCGGCGTCGACAGGCTCGAAAGGAGATTCCTGGCCAAGATCAGCTCGAGCGGCTTTTGTGCGCTCATAGCGTCAACTCTAGTGCGCGCGCAATCACCGCGGTGGCGGCACGTCGATGGCCGCTGACACCCTATGCTGACTGCCGTCATGGCGCAGCAGAAGTCGAAGCGGAGCTCGCGCAAGCGGCGCGGCAGCGGCGCCGGTCCTCGCGCAGTGCCGTCGGCGCGCCGTGAGGTGCGGGCCGAGCTCCAGGCCGAGACGATCCGCGAGCGCCAGAAGACGGCGCGCGCCGTGCGCACCCCGGGAGCTCATGGCGAGCGGCCACCGAGCCTGTTCGGCGGGCTCCCCGTGTCCGAGATCGCGATCTTCGCCGGGCTCATCGGCGTGATCGTCGGCATTGCCGCCGGAAACTCCTCGGCGTTGATCGTCGGCGGCATCGTCTGCGGCTTCGGGGTGCTGGAGTTCACGATCCGCGAGCACTGGAGCGGATACCGCTCCCACTGCACGCTGCTGGCGGCGTTCCCGGCGGTGGGTGTGATCGCGCTCGTCGCCCAGTTCTGGAACCCGGTCCACAACCGGCAGGCGATCGTGCTGCCGGCGATTCCCGTGTTCGCGTTGTGCTTCTGGCTGCTGCGCAAGCAGTTCCGGGTCGCGCGCCAGCGTCGCGTGGCGCGCACCCCCTAAAACAGCGGCGCGGATTCGCGCGCCGGCGCGTCCTCGTCGTGGGACGCTTCGGCGTCCGCCGGCGCGGTCGGCATGCGGATCGTGAACTCCGCGCCGCCGCCCGGGGCGTTGGCGGCGCTGACCGAGCCGCCGTGCTGCTCCACGACCTGGCGCACGATCGCCAGTCCGAGCCCCGAGCCCTGGCGCCCGCGGGAGTCGGCCCCACGGTAGAAGCGGTCGAAGATGTAGGGAAGGTCGCGCTCGTCGATCCCGGTGCCGTGGTCGCGCACCCGGATCCCCTGCTCGTCGACGATGACGTCGACGAGGCCGCGCTCGCCGGCGTGGCGCGCGGCATTGTCGAGCAGGTTGTTGACGACGCGATGCAGCCGCTCCGCCGAGCCCTCGACGACGACCGGATGCAACTCGGCGCGGACCTCGACGTGCGGGGAGTTGCGCCGCGAGCGCGCCACCGCCTCCTCGACGATCTTGTCGAGCCGCACGTCCTCGGTGGAGCCGGACGGCAGGTCGCCGCGGGCCAGCTCGATCAGGTCGCCGACCAGCCCGGTCAGCTCCTCGCTCTGCTCGACGACGTCGGCCAGCAGCCGCCGCCGGTCCTCCGGATCGAGGTGCTCGGAGGCCAGCAGCACCTCGACGTTCGTCCGCAGGCTGGTCACCGGCGTGCGCAGCTCGTGCGAGGCGTCGGCGACGAGCTGGCGCTGGGCCCGCACGGACTCGTCGAGAGCGTCGCGGGAGGTCTCCAGGCGGTCGAGCATCGCGTTGAAGCGGGTCGTCAGCTGGCCGACCTCGTCGTCGGCGTCGTGGACCTGCAGGCGGGAGCGCAGATCCTCGGTCTCCTCGATGTGCTGCGCGGCCTCGGCGACCTCGCCGAGCGGGCGCAGTACGCGCCGGGCGGCCATCCGTCCCAGGATGGCCGCCAGGGCGATGCCGCCGATGAACAGCAGCAGCAGGACGAGCCGCAGATGGCTGAGCACGGAGTCGACGCCGTTGAGGGGGCGGGCGAGCTGGACGGCGACGGTCTGGCCGTCGACATTGAGCGGGAAGGAGAT
>DASZLC010000095.1:0-2028 GCA_035552615.1 Solirubrobacteraceae bacterium | reverse complement strand
CCGGATAACCAGCTTGGGCAGTGGTCTCAGGCGGCGGCGGTCACGACCGAGGCGAACGGTGGGTGGACGGCGACGCTGCCGCCCGGGCCCTCGCGGCTCGTCGAGGCAGCCTATCCGGGCGATAGCACTACTCTGCCGGCGACGTCGGCGACGGCGACGCTGCTGGTCCCCGCTCATATCGGGATCACCGTCACGCCGCGCCGGTTGCCGTGGAGTGGCGTGGTCACGATCCGTGGGCATCTCGCGGGCGGATACGTCCCACCAGACGGAGTGCCGCTGTACCTCGAGATCAAGCTGCCGCACAACCACCGGCCCTACAAGCCGGTGCCGTTGCGGACGAACGCGAAGGGAACGTTCGCGGTCGAGTGGTCCTGGGGATCTGGCGTGGGCGTGTCCACGCTCCCGGTGAGCATCAAGCTGCTCGGAACGGGCAGCGACTACCCCTTCCTCGCCTCCTCGAGCCGGGCGGTCAACGTCACCTTCGGCCGCCCGACACCCAAGGCGGCGAAGCGCGCACGGACGCATCACAGGAAGCGAAAGCGGCACAAGAAGCAGCGCCATTGATCGCACAGCCCGGCGACATCAGACGATACTAGACAACATAGCACGACACGTCTGCGCTGAACTAGTGTAGTCTTACCGACGTACTTGTTGTCTTCTTACGTCGGAGGTCGTTCCTCATGTCCGCACCCATCACTCGCCGGCGTCGCGGCCTGGTCGCGCGGGTCGCTCTGATCACCGCCGGCGGCCTGACCGGCGGCGGCGTCCTCGGGCTCGCTGCGCTCCGAGCTGCCGGTCTGAACGGGACCGCGCCGGCCGGTGCTGCCGAGTTCAAGCAACTCATCTCGACGCTGACGAGCAACTGGGAGTGGCTGATCGCGACCGGGATCGGCCTGGCGTTCATGATCGTCGCGGGGATGGTGATCTTCGGATCCCAGCGCGGCATCGACCATGTGTTCCGCATCGGCGCCGGAGTCATGTTGATCCTCGTCGTCATCCCCGCCGTCCTCGCCTAACCCGGTCCGGAGGCTAGGCGATGCGCTCGCTTCAGTTCAGCCGGCGGGTCGCGCTGCTCGCAGCGGCCGCCACGTTTCTCCTGCTCGTGCTCGCGGCGGCGCCCGCCTACGCCACTGGGGGCGGGCATCTCGCGGCGCCGGACGCGAGCATCATCAGCACCCTCACGAGCCCGATCACGAGCGTCTTCTCAGCGATCGGAGGCGCTGTGCTCGGCGCGTTCTCGTGGACCATTTCACTCGCGTCGAAGTTCATCCTCATCACCCTCGGCGCGCTGGTGAAGATGCTGATCCCGCGCTCCTGGGCCAAGGACGCCATCGGGCTGTTCCAGTGGATCGTCGCGATTCCCGACTACGCTGGCACCGTCACTAGCCCGGGCGGCGGGCACGTGTACGGGTTCGCCGGCGTCAACGACCTCCGCGAACTGTTCCAGTGGCTCGGGATCGGGCTGCTGCCCCTCACGCTCGTTTACGCCACGTCCCGCGCGATGCTCGGCCGCGGCGATCACATCGCCGCGCCGCTTGCGCGCGTCGTGGTGCTCGCTGCCCTGCTGGCGTCCTATCCCTACTGGTGGGAGCAGGCCGCCGCGCTGGTGAACCAGCTGACGCACATGATTCTCTCCCCGGCGGTGGTCGTCGTCGGCATCCACAAGCTGATGGCGTACGCGGTCGACGGTGTCGCGCTCGGAGGTTGGCAGCTCGTGGATCTCGGGCTGATGGCCGCGCTCGCGGTGGAGCTGCTCACACTGATCTTCGCGAAGGTCGTGCTCATCTTACTCGGCGCGTTGCTGTTCGCGACCGGGCCGTTGACGATCGGCCTGGTCCCAACCGAGTCCGGCGACGTGATCGCCCGCGCGTGGATGAGCGCTGTCGTGACGCTCCTGATGCTGCCCGTCGCCTGGGCGGCCGTGTTCGCGGTGGGCGCGGTCCTCGTCGACGACGCGTCGAGCGCCGGGCCGCTCATCGGAGGTCAGGCGCAGATCGGCAGCCTCCTGGGCGGCGTGATCGTGGCCGT
>DASZLC010000094.1:0-16130 GCA_035552615.1 Solirubrobacteraceae bacterium | reverse complement strand
TGGTGTAAAGGGTGGTCATACCTCGTTCAACGCGGGTGCCGCGTCTGGTGTGAGGTCGAGGTCCATGGCCGCCGCGATCAGCTCGTAGGACCGGCGGCGGGCGGCGTGGTCGTAGGTGATCGTGACGACGATCACCTCCTCGGCGCCGTACTCGTCGGCCAGCGCCTGAATCCCGCTTCTGACCTGCTCGGGCGTGCCGATGATCGCCCGGCGGCCGGGCATCATCTGGCCATCGAGGCGGGCGCCGACGCGGCTGAGGTACTCGGCCGCCTTGTCCGGCGGCGGCACAGGGATCAACTCGCCCTGGCGCAGCAGCCGCAGCGTCATCCGGCTCGACATGGCCAGGTGCTGGGCCTCCTCCTCGGTCTCGGCGCACAGCACCCAGGCGGCCACCGCGGTGCGCGAGGCGACGTCGTGACCGGCCGCGGCGAAGCGCCGGCGGTAGTCGGCGGCGATCTCCGCCCCGCCGGGGTTGATGAAGTCCGCGAAGGCGTAGGGAAGAGCAAGCTGCGCAGCCCAGATCCCGCTCTGCGGTGAGGAGCCGAGCAGCCACGGGACCGGGAGCTCGGGCCGGCCGGGGAGAAAGGCCGCCAGCCGCTGGAACGGATGGTCGTCGGGGAGCGTGTCGTCGAGGTAGGCCAGCAGCTCGGACAGCTGCTGCGGGAAGTCGTCGGGCGAGGCCTGGCGACGATCGCGCTGGAGCGCGAACGTCGTCAACGGGTCGGTCCCCGAGGCGCGGCCGAGGCCGAGGTCGATCCGACCGGGGAACAAGGCCGCCAGCAGCGTGAACGTCTCGGCTACCTTGAACGGGCTGTAGTGCGGGAGCATCACGCCGCCCGAGCCGACGCGCAGGTGCCGGGTGGCGGCGGCGATCGGGCCGATCAGCACCTCCGGGCTGGCTCCCGCCAGCATCGGCCCGCCGTGGTGCTCGGCCACCCAGTAGCGGTGATAGCCGAGCCCGTCGACGAGGCGGGCGAGGTCAAGCGTGTTGCGGACGGCGTCGACGCCGGTCGAGCCCTCGGCGATCGGCGACTGGTCGAGGACGGAGAGGCGCATGCCCCAATGGTAGAAACCCGCCATGATCGGCTCCGTGCTTCGCGGGGTGAACGCCACGCGCTACGTCACCCCGCTGCGGGAGGGCGGGTCGCTGCCCGGGCTCGTCGAGGCCGACGACGACGGGCTGTACGTGACGAAATTTCGCGGTGCCGGCCAGGGGACGCGGGCGCTGATCGCCGAGGTGATCGTCGGCGAGCTGGGGCGGGCGCTCGGGCTGCTGATCCCCGAGCTCGTCACCGTGGAGATCGACGTTCGCCTCGCCGCGGCCGAGCCCGACCCGGAGATCCAGGAGCTGATCGCGGCGAGCGCCGGCGTCAACCTGGGCGTCGACTTCCTGCCCGGATCGCTGGCGTACGCGCCGGGCGGGCGCTGGCAGCCGGCGCCGGAGCTGGCGGCGGAGATCGTATGGTTCGACGCGCTGACGACGAACGTCGACCGCACGCCGCGCAATCCCAACCTGCTGGTGTGGCACGAGCGGCTGTGGCTGATCGACCACGGCGCAGCGCTCTACCTCCAGCATCAAGGCCTCTCGGTCGCCGACCCGGCCCGCGCCTTCCCGCTGATCGCCCAGCACGTGCTGCTGCCGGCGGCCAGCTCGATCACCGCAGCGGCGGAGCGGCTGGCGCCGCGGGTCGATCGTGCCCTGCTCTCCGCCGTGACCGCGCTGGTGCCGAACGACTGGTTCGCCGAGGACGGCCCCGACGTCTATGTCGACTACCTGGCCGCGCGCGCCGAGCACGGTGGATTCGCACAGGAGGCCGAGCGTGCCCGGCTCGCGTAGCCCCTTCGCCTACGCGGTGCTTCGCCTCGTGCCGCGGATCGAGCGCGGCGAGCGGCTGAACGTCGGCGTCGTGCTGTTCTCCCGCCAGCACGGCGGGTTCCTCGGCCTCCGAACCCAGCTTGACGAGCAGCGTCTGGCCGTCATCGCGCCCGGTGTCTCGATCGACGATGTCCGGGCCGGCCTGCGCGCGCTGGAGCTGATCGCGGCGGGGGATCCGGCCGGCGGCCCGCTCGCGGCGCTCGATCCCTCCGAACGGTTTGGCTGGATCGTCGCCCCGTCGAGCACGATGATCCAGCCGGGCGAGGTGCACACCGGGCTGTGCGACGACCCGCAGGCGCAGCTCGACGCGCTGTTTCAGAAGCTGGTGGCCTAATCAGGCGTGAGCGCTGCTGCGGGTGCGCGGATTGGCGCGACGGTTAGCCTACGTTCGATGGTCGAGACGCTGAAGCAGTGGTTGAGCGAGCATCCTCCGCCCGCGCAGCGATTCACCCAGTCGCTGGCCGGTGTGGCGTTGCGTGTCCGGGCCGGCGAGAACTTCTTCGTGGCTACGCGCGAGCTACTGGACGAATTCGCGCTCGCGCCCGCGGACGCCATTCGGCGGCGGGCGATCGAGCTCCCACCGGGGCCGACCGGAACACCGCGCTATGACGCCTACCTCGGAGCGCTCGGGGAGCATCTGGCCGTTCGCCACCGGCTGGCAATCCCGCCGTGGACGGCGTGTGCGGATCGATTTCTGGACCGGTTCTGGTTCGTCAGCGACGTGAAGGGCTTCCGCGCCTTGTTGCTGACCGAATCACCGGCAGCATTCCGCCGGCGAGGGATCTTCGTCTCGGAGCGCTCGCTGATCCGGGTGTGAGCCGATGGACCGGGACGAGATCATCACGGCGCTCACGGCTCTTGGGCGCCGGCTCGCGGCGCGTGGGGTCACCGGCGAGCTCTACGTCGTCGGTGGCGCCGCGATCGCCCTGGCGTTCGACCGGCGCCGCTCGACGCGCGACATCGATGCCGTTTTCGAGCCGAAGATGACGATCTACGAAGAGGCGGAAGCGGTCGCGGACGAACTGGCGCTTCCTCCCGGATGGCTCAACGACGCCGTCAAGGGCTTTCTCGTTCCGGATCCGGACGCGGTGCAACTCTTCGATGTTCCCGGGCTCCGGTGCATGGTCGCCTCACCGCGGATGTTGCTCGCTCTGAAAGTCCTAGCTCACCGCGTCGGCGAAGACGAGGGTGATGTGCGGCTGCTGTCCAGGGCGCTGGGTCTCACGGATGCCCCCCAAGTGCTGAGGGTGGCCGAGGACGTGTTCGGCGATCGTCTCGATGCCGGCGCCCGGTTCTTCGTGGAGGAGATCTTTGCCGATTCGGATGCCTGACTGAGCGGTAGGAACGCCGACCCGCTGTGCTCAGGCGACCGCCGTCGACGTAGTTTCGGTGATCGGTGCCTCGTCGCCGGTGGCGTCGTCATCATCGTCGGCGTGCACGACGAGCACGGGGATCGGGGAGTGGTTCAGCACGTAGTGGCTGACGCTGCCGAGCAGCGACGCGCTCACCGCGCCGCGCCCGCGCGAGCCGATCACGATCAGATCGTGCTGACCGGACTTGATCCGCTCGCTGAGCGCGTGGCGGATCGGCTTCTCGGTCAGGATCTTCGTCACGGGGATCTCGGCCGGGACCCTGTCGACCGCGGCGCACAGGGCGTCCTTGGCCTCTTGCTCCAGGTCCTGGGCCAGGGTCTGCGTGCTGGCGACGGCCATCGGCGTCGTCGCCCAGCTCGCCGGCTTGGAAATCGCGGTGAGGAGCGTCAGCCTGCCGTTGCCGGCGGCGGCGAGGTCGATCGCCTCGCTCAGGGCACGGTTGGCGTGGGACGAACCGTCGACGGCAACGAGGATGTTTCGGAACATGACTCGCTCCAATCCTGAGACAGATTAGTTGGCAAGCCGAATATTAGCATCCCACTAAGCTGGGGTGAGGCGAATGGACACCGAGATCACGACAGTTGCGACGGGCGCCGAGGACGAGCGGGCGTTCGTGATCGCCTTTGACGCGTTCACGCGCGCGGTACGGCGCGCGCGAGGGGCGCGAGGGTCCCAGCCACGCTCCCCGTCGCACGGGCTGACGCTCTCGCAGTACGCGCTGCTGGAGACGCTGGCCGAGGCCGATGTCGCCCGCGTGGCGCAGCTGGCGGAGGAGGCGGGGATCACCGCCTCGACGGCGACCCGGATCCTCGACGCGCTGGAGCGCCGCGGGATCGTCGCCCGTCAGCGCGACGAGGACGACCGCCGCGCCGTGGCGGTCACCCTCACCCCACAGGGGCGCGACCTGCTGGTCGGCCAGCAGCAGTGGGTCAGCGATCGTAAAAGGCGCTTTGTGCAGGAGCTTTCCGACGAGCAACGGGCCGTTCTGCCGGAGCTGATGCACGCCCTGGCGGCGCTGATCGACGAGCTCGCGGCGGGGCCCGAGAGCTGATGGGCCGGGGCTTCATCCGCCCGAGATTGAAGCGACGTGAGAGCCCGGAACTCGGGCTGCCCCCGGTGCAGTGCGAGGCTCCCGCGCTCCCGCCCGACGAGGGGCGTGACGTGGCCGAGCGGATCGCCGCGTCGCTGCGAGCAGCCGCTGGGCGCAGTGTCGTGCTGAGCACCGTGCTGAACCCGGCGGTCGGGCCGCTGGCGGTGGCGGAGACGGAGCTGCTGCTCCGCTCCGTGCGCCTGCTCGGCGGTTCGCGCCGTGACATGCCCGTTCGGGTGCTGGTGGTTGGAGGACCGACACCGGAGATCTCGGCGCGGATGCAGGCGCTCGGCGCCGAGGTCCTCGCAGCCGAGGCATTCGACGAGCGCTGCCCGACGGCCAACAAGCTCGCCGCGCTGCAGGACATCGGTGACGCGGACTATCTCCTGCTGGTCGACAACGATGTGGTGATCACTGGCGACCCCACGCCCTTCCTCGTCGGCGACAGCCTGGCGTTGAAGCCGGAGTGCGTCGACCATCTTGGGTTGCCACGGTGGGGCGCGCTGTTCGGCCATCTCGGGCTGACGCTGCCCTCGGCCCGGATCGTGACCACGATCGACGGCCAGGAGACGATCGGGTACTACAACTCGGGTGTCCTGCTGGTGCCGAGGGCGTTGATCACACCGCTGCGCGACTGCTGGGCGCGGGCGATCCCGGAGGTGCTGGAGGTGTGTGATCGGGAACCCGCCATCAATGAGTTTCGCGGCCTGACCGATCAGCTCGCGCTCGCGGTCATCCTGGCTCGCGACGAGCTTCCGCATCGCGCGCTGGCGCCGGCGATGCACTTCCACACCCGCTGGCCGCTGCACCCGATGTGGCAGGCGGACGGTTGCCGGCCCGTGGTGCTCCATTACCACCATGCGCTGCGGCCCGACTGCGCCGGGCTCACCGCCTCGGCCCATCCCGGTGCCAACGAGGCGATCGATCGCCTGCACCGAGCGCTCGGCCTGGTTTAGCCGACCCCCCATATGTCGGGTTTGCGACCGCCCCCGTTAGCGGTGCCGAGCGCGGGGGTTCAGCCTGCGCCGTGTGACCACGATCGAACGACCCGGTGAGACCCAGCTCAGCCCCACGCCGCTGAGCGCCCGCGTCATCCCGCGGACCCGCACCGGCGCCGCCATCGCCTCGGTGGCCGTCAGCCTGCCGGAGACGATCGTCGAGAACGCCGCGATCAACGAGCGACTCGGCGTCGCCGACGGCTGGATCGAGCGCCGCACCGGTATCCGCGAGCGCCGGATCGCCGGGCCCGAGGAGCGGCTCGACGCGCACTGCGTGATCGCCGCCCGGCGCGCACTGACGCAGGCCGGAGTCGACGCCGTCGACCTCGACATGGTGCTGGTGGCGACGACGACGGCCGACGAGCTGCTGCCGAACGCCGCTCCGCTGGTCGCCCACGCGCTCGGTGCCGATCGCGCCGGGGCGTTCGACATCGGTGCCGCCTGCACCGGTTTCCTGTCGGCCGTCGCAGTCGGCTCGGCACAGATCGAAGCCGGCCGCGCACGCGCCGTGCTCGTCATCGGCGCAGACTTCATGAGCACGATCACTGACCCCGACGACCGCGCCACCGCCGCCGTTTTCGCCGACGGCGTTGGTGCCGCGGTCCTCGTCGGGATCGATGCGCCCAGCCGGATCGGCCCAGTGATCCTCGGGTCCGACGGCGACGGGGCGGAGTACATCTTCGTCGGGCGCGAGGAGCGGCTGATCCACATGCGTGGCCACGAGACCTTCCGCGAGGCGGTGTCGCGGCTGTCGCTGTCGACGATGCAGGCCGCCGCGGCCGCCGAGGTGACGCTGGAGGAGATCGACCTGTTCGTCTACCACCAGGCCAACAGCCGGATCCTCACGGCGGTCGGCGAGCGGCTCGGGCTGCCGAGCGAGCGTGTCGTTGACTGCATCGCTGAGTACGGGAACACGTCGGCGGCGACGCTGCCGGTGGCGCTCTGGTACGCGGCCGAGCAGGGCCGCCTGGCCACGGGCGATCGCGTGCTCATCAGCGCCTTTGGCGCCGGCTTCACATGGGGCGGCGCCGTCATCGAATGGGGGATTTCATGAGCCTTGCTCTCGCCCCCGAGACCGATGTCACCCTCACGCCGATCGAGCGGCTGGAGGTCCTGTGCGACCCGGGCAGCCTGCGGCTGATCCGCACCTCGATCCTGTCGGGTGCGATGGGCGAGCGCGCTCGTGCCGGCGACGGCGTGATCGGTGGATCTGGACTGGTCGAGGGGCGTCCGGTGTTCTGCTATGCCCAGGACTCGAGTTACGCCGGCGGCTCGCTCGGCGCCGCCCACGCCGAGACGATCGTCCGCGTGCTGGAGCTGGCCGAGCGTGGCCGCGCACCGGTGGTCGGCTTCGTCGCCTCCGGCGGCGCCCGCATGCAGGAGGGCACCGCGGCGCTCGGCGGGTACGGGCGAATCTTCCGACGGATCGTGCAGCTGTCCGGCCGCGTGCCGCAGATCTCGATCATCACCGGGTGCTCGGCCGGTGGCGGTGCGTACTCGCCCGCGCTCACCGACTTCGTCGTGATGACCGAGGAAGCGAGCATGTTCCTGACCGGTCCCGGAGTCGTGCGCGAGGCGCTCGGCGAGGACGTCACGGCCGATCAGCTCGGCGGTCGCCGCGTCCACGAGCGCAACGGCGTCTGCCACTTCGTCACCCGCACCGAGCCCGACGCCGCGCGCCTGGCGCGCGAGCTGCTCTCCTACTTGCCGACGCACCGCGATCATCCGCCGCGCTCGCGTCATCCGCGTCCGGCCACGGGCCGCGACCCGAGCGCCAGCGTCCCGGTGCAGGCGCGGCGCGTCTACGACGTGCGCGACGTGATCCGCGCGCTCGTCGACGGCGGCGAGCTGCTGGAGGTCTCGGCCGGCTGGGCCCGCAACCTCGTCACCGCGTTCACGCGGATCGAGGGGCGCACCGTCGGCGTCATCGCCAACCAGCCGCGGTATCTCGGCGGCGTGCTCGACGCCGCCAGCTCGCAGAAGGGCGCCCGCTTCGTGAAGAAGTGCGACCAGTTCGGGATCCCGCTCCTCGTGCTCGTCGACACGCCCGGGTTCATGCCCGGCAGCCGGCAGGAATCCGAGGGCGTGATCCGCTTCGGCGCGACGCTCGTGCACGCCTTCGCCGAGGCGACGGTCCCGCGGGTGACGCTGATCCTCCGCAAGGCGTTCGGCGGCGCGTTCATCACGATGAACTCCAAGGACCTCGGGGCCGACTACGTGTTCGCCTGGCCGCAGGCCGAAGTCGGGGTAATGGGGGCCAAGCCCGCCGTCGGCATCATCCACCGCCGTGAGCTGGCCGCCGCCGAGGACCGCGAAGCCGCGCGTGATGCGCTGGCCGCGCGCTACGCCGCCGCCCAGCTCCGCCCGGAGGTCGCCGCCGCGTCGGGACACATCGACGAGCTGATCACGCCGGGCGAGACGCGCGAGCGGCTGGCTTGGGCGTTCGCCTCCCTGCAGGACGCGCCATGAGCGCCGCCGAGGGGAAGGTCCTGCTGACCGGGGCGACGGGATTCGTCGGCATGGAACTCCTGCACCGCTACCTGGAGCAGGGCGACCGGCAGATCGTGACCCTGATCCGGGCCAAGAACGATGCCGCCGCGCGGGCGCGGCTCGACGCCGTCCTGGCCAACCTGTTCGGCCGGCGCGCCGATCGCCACGCCCGACGGGTCGAGGCGGTCGCCGCCGAGCTCACCGCGCCCGGCCTGGCCCTCGACGCCCGCCGACGCGAGCGGCTCGCCTCCGAGGTGACGACGATCGTTCACAGCGCGGCGTCCGTGTCGTTCGCGCTGCCGCTGGAGGAGGCGCGCGCGATCAACCTCGAGGGAACCCGCCGGATGCTCGACTTCGCGTCGCTAGCCATGGAGCGCGGCGGCCTGCAGCGCTACGGCCACGTCTCGACGGCCTACGTGGCCGGCACCCACCAGGGCGTCTTCCACGAGTGCGACCACGATCGCGGCCAGGGCTTTCACAACTCCTACGAGCAGTCGAAGTTCGAGGCCGAGCAGCTCGTGCGCTCCACCGGCGAGCTTCCGTACACGATCCTCCGCCCGAGCATCGTCGTCGGCGATCGCCGCAGCGGCTGGACGGCCGCCTTCAACGTCCTCTACTGGCCGCTGCGCGCCTTCGCGCGAGGGCTGTTCGAGGCAGTGCCGGCGGTGCCGAGCGCACCCGTCGACGTCGTCTCGATCGACTATGTGGCCGACGCGATCCACGAACTGTGCGAGGGGCCATACGGTGTCGGCGAGACGTATCACCTGACCGCGGGGGCGAGCGCCTCGACGATCGCCGAGATCGCCCAGATGGCGAGCGGCTATTTCCGCCGGCCGCTGCCGCAGGTTCTGAGCCCGGCCGAGTTCGCCGCGCGTGAGTGCAGCGATGTCTCGCGGCGCGCACTGGAGGGCTCCAGCGTGTACTTCCCGTATTTCTCGATTGGGGCGGTGTTCGACGAGACGCAAACGCGGGCGCGGCTGGCGCCCGCGGGGATCGAGGTGACGCCGCTGCGCGAGTACATCGTGCGGCTGCTCGACTTCGCCACGCTCAGCCGGTGGGGGAAAAACCCGATCTCCCGCTACGTGGCGTTGGCGGCGTGACAGGAGACCGTTCCCCCCGGATGGGGGGTATGCGTGGCCGCCGCCTTGCCGGTGCCGTGTCCCGTGTGCAGGCTCGGCGCATGGCTCTGCTTGCCGATACCGCCCGCTTCCGGGCCGACGACCCGGACGAGCTCGTGACCGCCTCGCTCGCCTGCCCGCTCTGCCTCGGCTCCGAGCAGGTTCGCTGGGAGGCCGCACTGGACGGGTATGACCCGTCGGTCGAGTGCCACTGCCCCGCCTGCGACGAGCGCTGGCGCGTGTACCTCGCGCCGCACCAGGCGCTGCGGCTCGGATTGCTCGGCAGCCTCTGAGCGCCCGCAGTAGCCTCCGGTTTGTGACATCCGATCCCGTTTCGGCGGATACTCGGGCTGCTGTCGGCATCGAGGCGTTGGAGCTGTTCGTCGAGGTGCTGTCGCAGTCGGAGACCGGCTCGACGCCCGGCAATGGTTTCTACGACCGGTTGTGTGAGGCGGTGTGCCGGCTGGCGCGGATGCGCCGGGCGATCATCTTCCGGTACGACAGCGCGTCCCGGCGGGTGCGCGCGGCCGGAGCGCACGGACTGGACCTGGAGCGGTTCGCCGGCGCGTTCGTGACGGTGGAGTCGGCACCGATCACCGCCCGCTCGCTGCAGGAGGACCGGGTGATGGAGCTTGTCGGCGACGTGCGTGAGGGGGTCTCCGCCGAGTTCGCCGAGCTGTTCCCCGAGCCGGTCCGGCTGGTGTGCGCGCCGATGGCCGCTGCGGGCCGGGCGATCGGGGTGATCCTGGCCGACCGCCTCCTGACCGAGCCGCCGCTCGATGACGCCGAGCGCTACCTGCTGTGGACGCTCGGCAAGGCGGCGGCGCTCGCCTCGATCGCCAGAATCGTTGCCACGCAGGGGGAGAAGGCCCAGCAGCTGGAGCAGCGGATCGACCTCGCGCGCGACATCCACGAGGGCGTGATCCAGCGCCTGTTCGGCGTCTCGATGGCGCTCGACGGCGAGGGCCCGCTGCCGGCCGACGCGCGCGAGCGGTGCGCCGCGGAGACGCAGGCCGCGCTCGGCGACCTCCGGGCCGCGCTGCAGCGTCCGCTCGGGCGGGCGCCGCGGGCGACCGCGACGACGTTCGTGGCCGAGGTCGAGCGGCTGGCGCGCGTGCATCCCGACCTCGGGGTGACGCTGGAGTCGGGCGATGAGGGCGACGTCCCTCCGAGGCTGGAGCCGCTGGCCCAGTCGGTGCTGACCGAGGCGGTGCGCAACGCCCACAAGCACGCCGCGCCCACGCAGGTGAGCGTGCGGATCGGCCGGGTCGACGGGACGTTCGTGCTGGAGGTAATCAACGACGGCGTGCGCGGACGCTCGCGGCATGCCGGGATGGGGCTGCGGCTGGCCGCGCTGGAGGCGCTGCAGAGCGGCGGCGTGGTCGAGTTCGGCGAGCGTGACGCGGGCAGCTGGCAGGTCCGGCTGATGGTCCCCGTCGATGGCTGACGCGCTGCGCAGCCCCGAGCGGCTGCGCGTGCTCGTCGTCGACGATCACGACGTCGTGCAGTGGGGGATCAGGCTGATGCTCACCCAGCAGCCGTGGGTGGAGCGCTGTCTGAGCGCCTCGGACGGCCGCGAGGCGGTGGAGCTCGCCGGCCGCTACCGGCCGCACGTCGCGCTCGTCGACCTGTTCATCGGCGAGGAGTCCGGCGCCGAAGTGTGCGAGCAGCTCCGTGTCGCCGAGCCGGCGACGCGCGTGCTGCTGTTCTCCGGCGCCGGCGCGATCTCGCCGCGCGCCGCCCGGGCCGCCGGGGCATCCGGCTTTGCCTCCAAGGACTGGTCGGCGGCGAAGATCTCCGAGGCGGTACGCGTGGTAGGACTCGGCGGGAGCGTCTTCGAGCCCTCCGAGCGCGCCGGCGCCCTCGGGCTGTCCGAGCGCGAGCGTGATGTCCTGGAGCTGATGGCCGCCGGCTCGACCAACCCCGAGATCGCCGAGGTGCTCCACTTGTCGAAGCACACGGTGAAGGAGCACACAAGCGCCGTTTTCCGCAAGCTTGGCGTCCGCAACCGGACCGAGGCGGTGCAGCGGGCCGAGCGGCTTGGGCTCACGTCATGATCATCGAGCCGAGCGTCTAACCCGCTGGGTCGCGGCGCCCGGCCCTCCTGGCCGCGTCGATCGCCGCCAGCACGGCCTCCGGATCGTCGATCTCGTTGGCGAGAAGGAACACCAGCCTGGCCAGGAAGCGGCTCAGCTCGGCGCCTTCCTGCGTTTCGGCAGCCTCCGTGAGGCGCTCGAAGATGCGATCGCCCTCCTGCCAGCGGAGGGTCATCGCGGATCCGCCTGGGCGAGCACCCGTTCCACCAGGGCGACGGCGCCGTCCGCGGAGGCCGGGCGGAGCCGCCCGGCGACGTGGCAGTCCGGACGCAGCACATACGTCGCGCCGGCCGCCGCGCCATACCGATCGACGAGGACCTCCGAGCCGGCGGGCACGATCACGTGATCGACACGAAAGCCTCGCACCTCGATCGGCGGCGGCGACTCTCGGTCGAGCGACCCGGCGGCGCCCGGGAAGTGGACGGCCAGCCATCCGTCGGAGCGCCGGTCGAGGAGGAAACCGTCCTTCAAGGGGCCGTCGGGCGCGGCGGAACCGGGCTCTGGGCCGGCGTCGAAGGGTTCGCTGTCGGGTACGAGCAGCGGGGTCGCGGCGTAGGCGGTCGGGGTGCTCGGGCGTCCCGTGTTGAGCAGGACGCGGGCGAAGGCATGCTCGCGGGCCAGGCCGAGCACCGCATCGCGGATGATCCGGCCCGATTCCGAACGGGGGGTGATGAAGGCCTGCGCGCGGCACGACATCAGGGCGTTCTCCACGGACGCCTGCCCTCGCTCGCCCGCGTAGGTCTCCAGCAGGTCCGCGGACGCCCGGCCGTCGAGAACGGCCGCGAGCTTCCAGGCGAGGTTCTCGGCGTCCTGGATCCCGCCGTTGCCGCCGCGGGCGCCGAACGGCGGGATCTCGTGTGCCGCGTCACCGAGGAAGAAGGCACGTCCGTGCCAGAGCCGGTCCATCACTCGGCGCCGGTAGCTCCACCGGCTGATCGAGACGATCTCGAAGTCGGTGCCGTCGGGAAGGAAAGCCCTCAGCCGCTCGGTCACCCGGTCCGGCTCGATCTCAGCAGCGGGGTCCTGAAGCTGCCCGATCTGCCAGTCGGCGCGCACCACTCCGTCGGCCATCGGGTGCATCACAATGGCGCCGCCTTCGATCAACGGCGAACCCAGCCAGATCCGGCGCTGGAGTCCGGGCATCGCGACCTTGACATCGACGATCGCCCACGTGTCCTCGAGTTGGGCTAGCGGGGCCCGGATCCCCAGCAGCCGTCGAACCGCGCTGCCGGCGCCGTCGCACGCGGCCAGCCACTGTGCGTCCAGCTCATATTCGCCCTGCGGCGTGTCGACCCGGACGCGCACGAGATCGCCGAGCTGCTCGACCCCGGTCACGCGGCTCTGCCAGCGCAGATCGACATCGCCAAGCGCGCTTATCCGCTCGACTAGGTACTCCTCGACGTAGAACTGCTGGATGTTGATGAAGGCAGGCCACTTCTGCTCGGCCTCCGGCTGGAGCTCGAACCGGTACAGCTCCTCCGAGCCGTCATAGATGGTTCCCTCGCTCCAGGTCTGACCCTTGTCCCTCACCTGCTGCGCGATGCCGATCCGGTCGAAGATCTCCAGCGTCCGCTTGGCGTAGGCGATCCCACGCGAAGCGATCCCGAGCACGCCCAGGGACGCGCCCTGCTCGAGCACGACCACCGGCACACCGCGCCGGGCGAGCTCGGCGGCCAGCGTCAGCCCGGCCAGGCCGGCGCCCACGACGAGGACGGGATACGGGCCCGGATGCTCGCCGCTCAGCTCCGGGGGTGCCTCGAACTCATAGACCGGCAGCTGATAGCCGAGCACGCTCACCGGGGTCTGGCCCTCGACGGTTAGGCTCGCTCAGCCGCGGATCGACCGCATGACGCGGTCCCGCCATGCCTCGCCGACCAGCTCGACTCGCATCCCGGTCGCTGCGGCCCGGTGGTAGGTGAACACCCCGCCATATTCGCGGCCATCGATATTCACAGCCATCCCCGCCGCCTCCAGCGTGGCGACATCGGCGTCGAGGTCGTGGGAGAAGTACCCGATGTGGTCGAGGTGCGGTCCGCCGCGTGTGTCCCACCGGCTTCCGGGCGCGCCCTCGATCAGCTCGTAGTACGGAGGCCCCTGGCGCGCGTACGTCACTCGGATCGTGTCCCCGCCGTACTGGCTCTCATGCGGAGGGTTGAACACGAACCCGAGCGCGCGTTCCGTTTCGGCGACCGCCGCCTCCAGATCGGGAACCACCACGCCGACGTGGAAGTAGCTATGGGGAAAGAAGCCGGCGGTCTCGTCTGTCATGTGGATCCTTGACACGCTAGGTGAGCTAATCCGGCCTATCATACGCATGGTTATCGTGAGGCGAAGCTCCTTCACGCGTCCGAACTGCTCGTGGCGTGCGAGGTCAGCGTCCGCTGAGCACTGCAGCGATCAGACACCCTTACTCGAGATTGTCAGCGTGCTTCGTCGCTCGGCCGTGGGCAGCGCGCACCTCGCGCCAGCATTCCAGCGCGTTGATGGCTGCCGGGAAGCCGGCGTAGACGCTGAGCATGGCCAGTGACTCCTGAATCTTGCTCTCCGGTATGCCGGCCTGAAGAGCGGCGAACAGGTAGTTGCGCAACTGGGGGATCTGCCCGAGCGACGCTAGTGCCGTGATCGCGACCAGCATCCGCTCCTCGAACTCGAGCCCGGGCCGGGCCCAGACGGTGCCGAAGATGAACGAGTCGGTCCACTCGACCAGCTCAGGATCCAGAGCCTCCAGCGCCCGAGTCAGGCCGTCGGCCTTTGCTCCCTGGGCGCGGCCGCGGATCTCGCGTCCGAGTGCGCGGCGGTCATCGCTGTCTCCGCCTGAGCTCATTTGGTGAGGGCCGAGACGACGTTCCGCCCGACGTCGGTCAGGTAGCGGTCAACAGCATCGCCGTCCATTCCCGGCCAGCTCGGACGAACAATGACGGGACCGAGTCGGTCCGCGTCGAACTGGGCGAGCCTGGCCACGCATTCGTCGGCCGAGCCGAGAATCGCCCGCTCGTGGGCCCAGTCGCGAAAGCCCTCGCGGAGGCGGTCCCGCTCGACCGCGAGGAACTCGGCGCCGCGCTCGGCGTAGGCCAGGAAGCGCTCGCCGGCGCGGGTTTCATAGATGCTCAGCGCCTCGTCGACGTCCGGCGCGAGGATGATCTCGCGGCGGATGGGCACACGGGTAGTGGGGAGGCCATGTGTACGGCGCTCGGCATCGAAGGTGGCGAGCAGATCCGGTACGTCGGACAGGGCGGTCTCGACGGTGATCATCCAGGCATCCCCCAGGCGGGCGGCGCGGCGGATGCCGATCGGTGACATGGCGCCGAACCACAGCGGAGGACGAGGCTCCTGAACCGGACGGACGTGCGTCGTCGCGTCGTTCAGCTGCCAGAAGCGTCCTGCGAAGCTGAAGCTCGGCTCGCTCCAAGCGAGCTGCATCAACTCGACCGCCTCCTCCAGGCGCTTGTAGCGCTGCTCGAAGGGAACCTGGAGCCACTCGAACTCCTCCCGGCGGTACCCCGCGCCGACCCCGACGATCAGGCGGCCGCGGGTCACCATGTCGAGCGTCGCCAGCTCCTCGGCGAGGACCACCGGGTGGTAGGCCGGGACGATGAGGACGCTTACAACGAGCTTGACGTGCGGGTCGGTAACCGCTGCCAGGTGCGCGAGCAGCGGGATCGGCTGGGGCCAGCGGAACGAGCGGTAGAGGAAATGCTGGCCGATGCAGATGTAGGTGAAGCCGTGCTCCTGCGCCGTCTCGACTTGGCGCAGGATCCCGTCGAGGTGCTCACGCGGGCTGACGCTGTCCGGCACGTCGCCGAGGATGATTCCGAACTCCAGCCGGGCCGCTTCGTCGGCGGCTGGAGTGGCGGGCACGTCGTCTGTGCGTTCGATCAGTCCCAATCGACGACCTCGTCCATGAAGCCTGGAAAAGCCCGGCGGACGTCCTCGGCGAACTCCAGGAGGTGATCGGTCATCAGCCGCTCGGCCTCCTCGCCGTCCCCCCGGCCGACCGCCCGCGCGATATCGCGATGGACCGCCAGGACCCGCTGCCGGTGGTCGTCGCCGAGCGGGACCGGGGGAAGATGGTCCAGGTACACACTCATCAGGGCGAGGCAGAACAGCGCTACCACACGGTTTTGGCACATTTCTGCGATCGCTGTGTAGAAGTCACTGGCCGTCCGTGACCAGGTGCGGCCGTCGCGATCGCGCACCTGCTCGGTGGCGGCGATGGATTCCGCCAGGCGCTCGGCCGCGCCGGCGGGGGCTCGCTCCGCCGCCAGCCTGGCCATCAGTCCGGTCATGGCCGCACGGGCCTCGATGACCTCGCTGTACGTCGCTCCTTCGGCCATGAAGTAGAGCGTGCTCGTCCGGCCGTAATCGCTGCTCGACGCCTGCCTCAGGACGGGGCCTCCGCCCGGACCGGAGCGGATCCTCAGCAGCCCCTGAACCTCGAGGATCCGCAGCGCCTCTCGGACCGAGCCGCGTCCGACCCCGAGGTGCTCGATCATCTCCGACTCGGACTGGAGCCGATCGCCCGCCTCGAGCCCGCGCCGGCTGGCGTCCTTCAGGATCTCCCGCGCGAGCACCTCCGAGATCTTCCTGCCGCGGCCCCGGTCGGAGCCGCTTTCATTCAGTCCCAGCGCCATCGCTAATCCTCACCGCGCCGGGCGGGGAGCATCACCGAGACCGTTCCACCCCTGACCTGCACGGGATAGGTGGCGGTGAGACCTCCACCGACGAAGAGCGATCGGCCCGTTGCGAGGTCGTACTCCCACCCGTGCCACGGGCAGCGGACGACGCGACCATCGAGTCCGTAGCGCTTTTCGTCGGGTCCGCTTGGAAGCATCGTTCCACCGATCGTCCCCTGGCAGAGCGGGGCCTTCTGGTGGGGACAGGAGTTGCGGATCGCGTACCAGCCGCTTGTGGTACGCGCCACGCCGATCGACCGGCCGCGGATCTCGAAGATGCGGAAGGTGTTCAACGGGAAATCATCATCCCGGCCCACTTCGTGCGCCTCCCTCCGCCGCCCGCCTGTCTCTTCGGTGGTGCCGGGCATCAGACCGCGAAGAACTCCTGCGCGTTGCTCCAAGCGATGCGTTCGCGG
>DASZLC010000093.1:0-17892 GCA_035552615.1 Solirubrobacteraceae bacterium | reverse complement strand
CCAACTGGGACTCGTCGGGATCGAGGAGACAACGCGCGGCTCGTCCGGTGTGACGCTGCTGAGGATCACTGTCGTCGGCTCGGCGGAGGGGATCAGCGACCTGGAGGAGGAGATGGCGTCGGACACGTGGGGAACGCCGGGGCACGATCCCGAGATGGCGGTGATCTCGTCGACCTTCCGGTGGGCCCGACTGTGGCTGCGCCGGCTACGCCGCATCCGGCGGTCCGAGAGGTCGGCGCGCAAGGGATTGCGGCGTGCCGCGCGGTAGGCGTCAACATTGCCCAACGCTCCACCGACACCCCACTGCAGGGCCGCGTCTCCGCCGCCCTCACGCTGGTCCTGTTCGGGCCACAAGCGCCCACCCAGGCGCTCGGGGCGCTGCTCATCGCCCACACGAGCTACCAGGTCATCTATATCGCCTCCGGCGCCTTCAGCCTCCTCATCGCCCTCTGGCTACGACGATGAGCTCTCGGAGACCGGAGCGCCGCCGAAAGCGAACATCCGGTCGGCGTCGATCCGTGTGTAGACAGGACCAGAGTCGAGGAACCGCTCCCACTCGCTGCCGTAACGCGGGACATAGATCTCGAGCAACGTCTGCCTGAACTCGGCCGCGTGCGCGCTGCGGACGTCGATCCGCACGCCGTGTCCGTGGACCGTGACGGCGAACTGCTCGCTGGGAAGGTACGTGGCGCTGACGTGTGCGCGCGCACGGATGTGGCGAACTCGCACCGAGTTCGGCGCCGAGCCGAAGTGAAAGGCGCCGCGGTAGAAGATCCCATCCACAGGGCCGACGATCGGTCGCCCGTCGGCGGTCACTGTGGCGAGCGCCAGCAGCCGCATGCCTGTCAACCGGTCTGCGACCTGGCGGGCGGTGAGGCGTCGCTCCGGGGTGTGGATACTCAGCAGATGACGCCCTGCGGCTGCGTAGCTGCGGTCGAGCAGCAGCTGAAGCTGGTCGAGATCGGCCGCGGATTCACGCACCCGCACAGCAAAGCACCGAGACCGGCAGCCGCCAGCTGCAGAAGGTTCGTCATTCTCGGCGCGTGGCGGACATTAATCTGGTGATGGATGCTCAGGCGCGGTTCGACGCGCTGTATCGCGAATACGCCGGCGAGGTGCGACGGTACGTCCGACGGCGTTGGGACGTGCAGTCGTCCGATGACGTGGTCGCTGATGTGTTCGTGGTCGTCTGGCGTCGGTTGGCCGATGTGCCCGACGACGCGTTGCCGTGGTTGCTTGGGGTTGCGCGGGGGATCCTCGCCAACCGCCGCCGTGGCGACGCGCGTCAGCAGGCGCTTCGGGAGCGGATCAGATCGGAGCAGGTCCGCCGTGGTCCGGCTGGGGGGGAGGCAGACGAATCGCCCCGCGGCATGGCGGTGTGGATCGCGTTGAGCGCTTTGTCTGAGCGAGACCGCGAGGCGTTGCTGCTGGTTGCCTGGGAAGGCCTTTCAACCGCGCGCGCCGCTCGAGTCCTTGGCGTGAGCGCGAACGCATTCGCTGCGCGGCTGTATCGCGCTCGGCGGCGGTTCGCACGCGCGCTCCGCGCCCAGGCCACTGATTCAAATCGACAATCCGGGTCAACTGGCACCGAGGTTCTGCGATGAGCGACACGGTGATTGATGCGATCCGTCGTCTGGATCCGTGTCCGGATGAGATGCCGCCACCGCCGGTCGAAATCGTGCTACGCCGCTTGCGTGATCAGCCCCCCGATCTTGCACCGGCGATCGTCGGCTCGGGGCCTCCGCGGTTGGCGGCCATGACCGTGATCCTTTCTGGCCTGGTCGCGGCCGCGATCGCGGTTGCTGCCCTCGTCTTGCTCGGTCACAGCCAGCGCGCTGGCTTGCCCGCAGGTCGCAGCGGTCAGCCCGGTGCGGCACTCGCCTGCCGGTCTGAGATCCGGCTCGGCGTGCTGCCCGTGTGGGCGCGCTCCGGCTTCAGCCAGGCGCGCCCTCGGATGCACTACGAGCTGGGTGTATCGGGTCGGATCGCCGCGATCCCATTCGGAACGCTCAATTCACCCCCCGCCAGCAACCACCGGAACAAAATCCTGTGGGTATCGCGCGTGTCGCAGCGCCCAGGAGCCTCGCTACGCATCCTGGCGCAGCGCATGACCGGACCGAGACGAGACGGTGCGGCGGTGATGCGTGACGTGAACGGAGGCGCGGGACCCTCGATCATCAACCTTCCGTCGTCGGGGTGCTGGCGCTTGACGCTTCGATGGTCAGGATGGACAGATCAACTCGATCTGCAATACAACCGGCCCGGCTGAGGAGGCTGCGGTGATCGCCCGGTATCGCACGCTGTGCTGCGCGGAGGGCGTTGAGGACCGAATGCGACCTAAATCGCCCGTACGGTGACTCGATGTCAGCCAACCAGGAGGGAGCATCAATGCTTCAGCGAGACGGGTACATACCGGGCGTTCCGTGCTGGGTCGACACCAGCCAACCCGACCCCGACGCGGCCGTCGCCTTCTACAGCGGACTGTTCGGATGGGAGTTCGAAGACATGATGCCGCCGGGCGCACCCGGCAAGTACTTCATCGCCCGGCTCGGCGGCGGCGATGTTGCCGCCGTGTCCTCGCCGCCGCAGGACGGGCCGGCGACGGCGATGTGGAACACATACATCTGGGTCCAGAGCGCCGACGAGGCGGCGTCCAGGGTCCGTGATGCTGGGGGCCGGGTGCTCACGGAGCCCTTCGATGTCATGCGCGCTGGCCGAATGGCGGTCGTCGCCGACCGCGAAGGCGCCACGTTCTGCCTCTGGGAGGCTGGGGAGCACAAGGGCGCTCGGATCGTGAACGAACCAGGCTCGCTGAACTTCAACGGCCTCAACACCCGCGATGTGCAGGCAGCGAAAGCCTTCTACGGTTCGGTGTTCGGGTGGGAGACGCTCGACCTCGGCGGCGTCCCCGCGATGTGGACGTTGCCGGGCTACGGCGAGTTCCTGGAGCAGAGGGATCCCGGCCTGCGGGCGAGCATGGCCGAGACCGGCGCGCCTGAGGGCTTCGCGGACGTTGTCGCAGCAATCGACCCGGTCACCGGCGACCATGCCGACACTCCGATGCAGTGGAGCGTGACGTTCGCCGTCGACGATGCCGACGCGACCGCCAGCAGAGCCGCTCAGCTGGGCGGCCAGGTGCTCGTCGCACCGTTCGATGCTCCCTGGGTCAGGATGACGGTCATCGCCGATCCGCAGGGCGCGACCTTCATCGCGAGCAAGTTCGTCCCGGCAAATCAGGATCTCGGCAACCACACTCCATCAACCGCGGCCGCCTAACCCAAACCACCGCAGCTACGCCCGAGCGGGCGAGGCGAGCGTCTCGCCTCGCCCGCGCGTCCCGCCCTGCTCGAATGAGTGACTACTGGGGCATCACGTAGGCGTCGGCGAGCGCCCGCACTTCGCCGTAGACGCGGTCCCCGCGCGCGGAGTCGATCACCGGCTTGCGAACGTTGGCCACTGCCCACGCCTGCTGCGCGTCGGTCGACGAGTCCTTGCCATGCAACTCGATCGCCGTCGCGCTGAAGTCACGCACCAGCGTCTCGAACACAAGGTCGACGATGTCCTGCGGGAGCTCATCGATGGCGGCCTGCTCCAGGATCAGCTGCGCATACGGGATCAGCGTGAACAGCTGTGACAGCGACTGCTGGAAGTCCAGGTCGCCGCTGATCTGCTCGGGCGTGAGCGGAGCTTCTTGGAGCAGGGCAACCAGCGCGTCTGCCTGCTGGCGAAAGACGGCGACGTTCGGGACCGCAGCGAACCCATCGAACACCGGCCGCCAGTCAGGAAACGCGATCTTCCCCAGCCCGCGAGTCGGGCCCTGGTCGAATAGAAAGGCATCGTCGGCCGCGTCCTGGCGGACCGGCGGCGCGCTCAATTCGGCGCTCCCGAAGAGGTACTGGGGCAGGAACTTGAGCGTGAGCGCGCGGTTCACGTGAACCGTTCCCTCGAGCTTCGGCAGACCATCAATCCCGGTCTTGGCCAGCTCGAAGTAGCTGTCGCGCTCGAACCCCTTGGCCGAGATCACCTCAGCAAGGAGTCGTACGATCCGCTCGCTCTCCATCGTCACCTGCATCTTCGTGATCGGCGTGAACAGCAGGTACCGGCGATCCTCCCGCGACGCGCTACGGACATAGTCCACCGCGCGCGAGCCGTACAGCTTGGTCGCGAGCAGCCGCGCGTAGGACTCGCACAGGATCCGCCGGACCTGGCCGAACTCGGTCACCCGCTTGCCGAACAGGATCCGGTTCTCGGCCTGTGTGACGGTCTCGTAGAACGAGTGCTCGGCCATCCCGATCGCGCAGAAGCCGAGGTTGAACTTACCGACGTTGATCGTGTTCAACGCCGCCTCAAACGCTGCCGAGCCGACGTGCAGCACGTCCTCTGCTCGCACCGGGTACTGATCGAGGTCAAACGCGCTCACGTACAGCTGGCCGTGGACGACGTTCGTGATCAGCTTGTACGCCGGATGGGCGCTGTCGGCGGCGAAGAACACGTATCCATCGGGCCCCTCGACGTCGCTCCGACGCCCGAACACCGAAACCATCCCCGCAACGTTGCCGTTACCGATGTAGTACTTCCCGCCAGTAGCGAGGAACCCACCATCGCCGTCCGGCGTCAGGATCATGTCCGTCGAATAGACATCGGCACCGTGCTCGCGCTCCGAAAGCCCAAAGGCGAACACCGCACCATCGTCCAACAGCCGGGCTGCGCGAGCTCGAGCAGCGTCGTTCTCGCTCTGCCAGATCGGCCCAAGGCCGAGGATCGTGACCTGCCACGCGTACCAGTACGGCAGCCCGTAGAACCCGAGGATTTCGTTGAACACAGCGTTTCGCGCCGTGTCCCAACGCTTGCCGGCGCCACCATCCGCATCGCGCGCCGGAGTCAACAACGTTGCGAACACCCGCTCGCGGGCAAGGAACTCGATGAAATCGGAGTACCACTCGTCGGAGTGGCTCTCCGCCAGCAGCCGAACCTTCCCCTTCGCCTCGAACCAATCGATCGTCGCGCGAATCACACGCCGCGTCTCGGGATCGAAGCCCGACCCGTCGTAGGTCGCCGGATTGAACAAGCGGGCGGTGACAGTCGCAATCGTCATCCGACCGCATCCTCTCAGATTCTCAGACCCGCGCCCCGACGACCACGCGACCGGGTAGCGTTCGTGGTGTGAGGAGCCGACGAACCGTCGCGATGGCACTCATCGTCACGGCCGCGGCGTCGGCCGCCGCGTCGGGGGCCACGGAACGCGGGGCCGGCGCCAGGGTGACGGTCCCGGCCGGCGAACGCGTCCATCCGCGCGTCACGCCTCCGGTCGGCGGAGTCCGCAGCCGGTTCGCCCTGACGTTCACCGCGAGGACCAACCTCGGTCACGTCGGCGTGTTCATGGCCGACTATCGCATTGCCGTCTCCCCGCCCCGTCCGTCGCGGCCGTCGTGTGGCGCCGCGCTGCCGGCGGCGGTCACGACGGGCTCGAAGGGCGCGCGCGAGCACCTCATGCTCCCGCGGCCGCCCGGCGGCTGGTGCCGGGGCCGCTACACGGTCACGGTGTTCCTCGAACGCGGCCCGTACTGCCAGCAACCGGCGAACGGCCCGCCGAGCCCGTGCCCGGAGTTCGCGACCCAGGAGCTTCCGGTCGGGAGCACTGACTTCACCGTCCGCTGACCGCGGGCGGCGCCGGCTCGCTCGAGCTGTCGGTAGCGTTCACAGGATGCGCACCCCCGAGGACACGACGATCCTGATCACCGGCGCCACCGACGGCCTGGGGCGGGCCCTGGCCGAGGATCTGGCCGGCCGCGGCGCGACCGTTCACCTCCACGGGCGCGACGCCAGGCGGCTGGGGGAGACGCGCGCCGAGATCACCGCCGCGACCGGCAACGACCGGCTCCCCACGCACGTCGCCGATCTCTCCTCGCTCCAGCAGGTGCGGGCGCTGGCCGCCGAGGTGGAGGCGACGACCGACGCGCTGCACGTGCTGATCAGCAACGCGGGGATCGGCAGCGGCGCGCCGGACCTGGGCTCCCGTCAGGTGAGCGCCGACGGGTATGAGCTGCGCTTCGCTGTGAACTATCTGGCCGGCTTCCTGCTGACGGCGCGGCTGCTGGCGCTGCTGAAGCGCTCGGCGCCGGCGCGGATCGTCAACGTGGCCTCGATCGGCCAGGCTCCGATCGACTTCGACGACGTGATGATCGAGCACGGGTACTCGGGCTCCCGCGCCTACGGCCAGTCGAAGCTGGCGCAGATCTCCTCGACGATCGAGCTCGCCGCGCGCTTGGAGGGCAGCGGCGTGACCGTCACCAGCCTGCACCCGTCCACGTACATGCCGACGAAGATCGTGCTCCAGCAGGTCGGGCATTCGGTCGACACGCTGGAGCGCGGCGTGGCGGCGACGGTCCGCCTCGCCATCGATCCCGAGCTGGAGGGCGTCACCGGACGCTTCTACGATCGCGAGCGGGAGGCGCGCGCCGACCCCCAGGCCTACGACGCGGCGGCACGCCGGCGCCTGCTGGAGCTGAGCCTGAAGCTGGTCGGCGAGCCGCCGCTCAGCTGAGCCGGGCGCTCAGAGCCCGAGTGACTTGCCGATGACGTCGAGCATGATCTCGTCGGCCCCGGCCCCGATGCGGTAGAGGCGCAGGTCGCGCATCACTCGCTCGACCGGGTACTCCCGCATGTAGCCGGCACCGCCGTGGATCTGCACGCAGGTGTCGGCCACCATCCACGCCACCTGGGTGGCCTTCAGCTTGGCCATCGAAATCTCCCTGACGTTGTATGCGCCGGCCGCGTAGTCGGCGGCGGTGGCGTAGATCAGCCGCCGGGCCGCCTCCAACTCGGTGGCCATCGCGGCGAACTTGTGGCGGATCGCCTGGTGGGTGCCGAGTGGCCGCCCGAACGTCCGGCGTTCCAGCGCGTAGGCGAGCGTCAGATCGAAGGCGTACTGCGCGTAGGCGAGGCAGCCGGCGGCGGCGATTGCGCGCTCGGCCTGGAGCTCCCACATGATCTGGGCAAAGCCCCGCCCGGCCTCGCCGAGCACGGCGGCGTCCGGGACGCGCACGTCCTGGAACGACAGCAGGGCCGTGTCTGAGGCGTGCATGCCCATCTTCTCCAGCCGCTGCTCGCGGATCACCCCCGGGGTGTCCGTCGGCACCAGGAACACCGTGAACCCGTGGTAACCAGCGTCCGCATCGGTCTTGGCCAGCAGCATGATCATGCTCGCCCGGTGGCCGTTGGTGATGTACGTCTTGTTGCCGTTGATCACGTAGCCATCGCCGTCGGCGACGGCCCGGGTGCGGATCGCGGCGACGTCTGAGCCGGCGTCGGGCTCGGTGATCCCCAGGCAGTAGATCTGCTCGCCGGCGATCCCGGGGGCGAGCCAGCGCTGCCTCTGCGCCTCGTTGCCGAACTCCAAGAGCGGGGGCATGACCATGTCGGTGTGCACCGAGAGGCCCATCAGCAGGCCGCCGCAGCCGCCGCGGGCGATCTCCTCGGCGAGCACGATGTTGGCGAAGTAGTCGCCACCCTGGCCCCCGTACTCCTCGGGCATCGACAGGCCCAGGAAGCCGAGCTCGCCCATCCGAGCGACGATCGCGTCCGGGAACGTATCGCGCTCCCACGCGTCGACGTGAGGAGCCACTTCGCGGGTCACGAACGCGCGGATCGACTCGCGCAGCAGCCGGTGCTCGTCGGTGAACGGGGAGGAGGGCGAGGTCACGGCCATGACGCCAACATCATACAAACTGTCCGAAGTTCCGGTCGATCGACCACGGAATAGTTCCTCAGCGCGCCCCGAGGGGCGCAGGGCGGGGAGGCCCGCGACGAGCTCGGGGCGTGATCTACCATCGCCGCGTGCCCGGAGCCAAGCCGCGCGGCCAGCAGGGACGCGCCTACGATCAGGAACAGCTGGAGCAGCGACTGCGGGTCGCCCTCGGGTCGCTGATGGCCGACGGCACGTCGTTCCGCGATCTCAGCGTGGAGCGCATCGTGGCCGCCGCCGGCGTGGCGCGCTCGACCTTCTACACGTACTACGACGACAAGTCGGCGATGCTCCGCGCGCTCAGCGCGCACAGCCTCCGGCGCCTCTACGAGGGCCCGCGGGGCTGGATCTCGAAGGGGGCGGAGGCGACGCGGGACGACATCGCCGCGGGACTGCGGCAGCTGCTGGAGACCTTCCTGGAGGACGAGGTGGTGATGCGTGCCGTGGCCGAGGCCTCGGGCTACGACGCGTCGGTCCGCGAGGCGTACCTGGGCGCTGTCGAGGACTACGCCCGCGCGCTGGCCCGGTTCATCCGCTCCGGCCGTCGCGCCGGGCGAATGCGCGCCGTGGCCCCCGCCGAGACGGCCGCGGCGCTGGCCTGGATGACCGAGCGGACGGTCAGCCGCACCGCCCCGGGCACGCCGCCGGCGCGGTTGGCCGCCGTCGCCGAGGCGATGGCCGACATCTTCTGGCGGACGCTCGTCCCCTGAGCTACACTTCGGACACTATGTCCGAAGAATGCGACGTGCTGGTCATCGGGGCGGGGATGGGTGGTGTGTGCGCGGCCGCCCGCCTGGCCGCAGCGGGACAGCGCCCCCTGCTGGTCGAACGCGCCGAACGCGTCGGCGGGCGCGCCTCCTCGTTCGTCAAGGACGGGTACACGATCAACACCGGGGCGGTGGCGATCGAATACGGCGGCGCCATGGAGGAGACGTTCGACGAAGTCGGGGCGGAGTTCACCCTGCGCTTCCCCGACCCGGCCAACGTGTTCCGCATCAAAGGCAGGACGATCAACCCAGCCAAGGGCGGCTGGGCCTTCCTGCTCGACCAGATCACGAAGAAGGGGGCCAAGCTCCTGACCAACCTGGGCAGCGCGCGCAAGGGCGAGTACCCCGAGGAGCAGCTGACGCTGGAGCAGTGGATCGCCGGAGCGACCTCCAATCAGACCGTGCACCGGCTGTTCCGCAACCTGGCGGCGGCGATCTTCGCCGTCAACGCCGACGAGATCCCGGCCAAGGCGTTTCTCACCTACTTCATGGAGAAGGGCGCGTTCCGAAAATTCGGCTTTCATCCCGACGGGACCGTCGGCGTGTGCCAGTCGCTGGCCGACGTCGTCACGCGTGAGCACGGCCGGGTGTGGACCGGCGCGGAGGTGACCACCCTGCACGCCGCCGGCGGGCGGGTCACCGGCGCCACGATCCGGCGGGGCGGCAAGACGGTGGAGGTGGCCTGCGGTGCCGCCATCTCCAACGTCGGGCCGCTGGCCACGATCGGCCTCGTCGGCGTGACGGCGCTCGATCCCGAGTACACGGCGAGGATCGCGCGGACGGCACGGCCGACGGCCAACTTCATCATTCACGTCGCCTCCGACGAGCCCCTGCTCGACACACCGGGGCTGATCGTGTTCTCCGAAACCGAGCGCGTCTGCAACGCCGGGAACATGACCGCCACCTGCCCGGAGCTGGCCCCCGAGGGCAAGCATCTGACCGTCGTCTACGCCGTCCCGCGCCCCGCCGTCGGGGAGTTCGACGTCGACGGCGAGCTCCAGCGCTCGATCGAGGAGCTCCAACGCGAGCTGCCGGGGATGGACGGCGCCGAGATCATCGACGCTCGCGCGATGTACGGAGAGTGGCCCGCCCAGCGCGCGCTGTCGGGCTACGAGATGCCACGCGACACCCCGCTCGACAACCTGTGGAATGTCGGCGACGGCGTGCGCGACTACGGCAGCGGTGGCACGCAGGCGTGCGCCGAAACCGCTCGCGACGTGGTGGCGGCGCTGCTCGGCGATGGTTGAGCTCGTCGTCGAGGACGCGCTCGCCACGATCACGCTGGCCAGCCCGGCGACGCGCAACGCCATCGTCCCCGACTGGGTGCAGGCGCTCGAGGCGGCGGTGACGGCCTGCGCCCTGCGCACCGACGTCCGCGCCCTGCTCTTCCGTGCCGACGGGCCCGCGTTCACGATCGGCGGCGACCTCGCCCACTTCGCCGGCGCCGGCGACCGGCTGGCAGACGAGCTCGAGGAGATGGTCAGCCGCTACCACGCCACGCTGGTGCACGTGGCCGAGCTGCCGCTGCCCGTCGTGTGCGCCGCGCGCGGCGCGGTCGCCGGGGGTGGGCTCGGGCTGCTGTGGGCGGCCGACATCGTCCTGCTGGCGCACGACGCACGTCTGGTCACCGGCGTGGCCCGGCTCGGGCTGAGCGGCGACGGCGGCAGCTCGTGGTACCTGCCGCGGCTGGTCGGCCTGCACCGGGCCGCTGAGCTGCTGATCGAGGGCCGCGCCCTCGATGCCGAGACGGCGCTCGTCTGGGGCCTGGCCAACCGGGTGCTACCGGGCACCGAGCTCGATGGCGCGGCGCACGAGCTGGCGCGCTCGCTCGCCGATGGCCCGACCCGGGCCTACGCCGAGATGCGGCGCCTGCTGCGGGGTGCGCTCGACGTCGAGCTCCGCACCGGGCTCGACTCCGAGCGTGAGGCGAACGTCCGGTGCGGCGCCACCGCCGACGGGCGCGAGGGCGTCGCCGCCTTCGCCGAGCGCCGGCCGCCGCGCTTCACCGGCGCGTAGCGGCGCTCACAAGCACCGGCCCGACCGGGGCGTGCTCGAACCCCTCCGCGACGACGCGGGCCAGCTCGTCCCCGCCGTAACGACCGACGAGGTGGACGGCCAGGTCGAGCCCGGCCGCCGGCGCGCCGCACGTGACGACGCTGCCGTCGTCGACGACGCGCGCCTCGGCGTGCAGCTCGGCCCCCGCGGCGACGAGATCGGCGTGCGCGATGTGGTTCGTCACCGCCGGGCGTCCGCGCAGGACACCAGCGGCCGACAGCAACATCGCCCCGGTGCAGACCGACGCCAGGACCGTGCCCGAATCATGCAGCTCGGCCAGCCGCGCCGGCAGCTCGCCGGAGCACTCGGCCCGGACTCCCGTCGGCGCGCCGTCGCGCCAGCCGCCACCGGGGACGATCACGAGCTCGGGGGCGTCCGAGAGCGACGCCGTCACGGTCAGCTCCAGGCCGTGCGCCGAGCGAACGCGCCCCGTGCGGGAGTGGCCGCCGCGTGCAGCCAGGACGACGGTGACGGGAAAGCCGGCGGCGTCAAGGACCTCCAGCGGGCCGACGGCATCCAGGTCGTCGAAGCCGTCAAAAACGATGATCTCGGTGCGGGGAAGTGGCATGCCGAAGATCGTCCACCGCCAACGCATCCCGCGCAAGTGGCAGAAAAGACATGTATCGTAAAAATCGTGCCACATCGTGTCGTCGCGCTCGCGCTGCCCGGCGTCGTGCTGCTCGATCTCGCGGCGCCGACGCACCTGTTCGGCCACTGCGGCGCTCCGCGCTACGCGTTTGAGCTGGCCGCCGTGCGCCCCGGCCCGGTCCGCAGCTCGACCGGTTTCGAGGTGCTGGCCCCGCACGGTCTGGAGCGCCTGCGCACCGCCGACACGATCGTCGTGCCGGGCTTCGCGGCGGCGCCGGCTGACGGGCTCCTCGCGGCCGCGGCGGCGGCGCTGCGCGGCGCGCACGACCGCGGCGCCAGGGTGATGTCGGTGTGCACCGGGGCGTTCGCACTGGCCGAGGCCGGGCTGCTGGACGGACGGCGGGCGACCACGCACTGGGACAGCGCGGCGCGGCTGGCCGAGCGCTACCCCGAGGTGAGCGTCGATCCCTCGGTCCTGTACGTCGACGAGGGCTCGGTCCTGACCAGCGCCGGCGTCGCCGCCGGGCTTGACCTGTGCCTCCACGTGATCCGCTCCGACTGCGGCGCCGCGTTCGCCGCGGCGATCGCGCGGCGGACGGTGATCGCGCCGCACCGCGACGGCGGCCAGGCGCAGTTCGTCCCCGGTCCGCTGCCCGCGGCACGGCCGTCGGCCGGTTCGCTGGAGCCGACCCGGGCGTGGGCGCTCGGGCGGCTGGGTGGGCGACTCGACGTGAGAACGCTGGCGCGGCACGCCTGCATGTCGCCGCGGACGTTCGCGCGCCGGTTCCGGCACGAGACGGGCACGACGCCGGCCCAATGGGTGCTGGAACAGCGCACGCGCGCGGCCCAGGCGCTGCTGGAGGAATCGGAGCTGCCGATCGAGCACGTCGCGACGGACAGCGGCTTCGGGAGCGCGGCCACCCTGCGGGCCCACTTCGCGCGCCGTCTGGCCACGACCCCGACGGCGTACCGCCGCAGCTTCCGGGCCCGATGAAAGTAGGCTGCCGATCCGTGACGCCCGCGGAGCGCAGCCCGTTCGAGCGCCTGATGCGCCTGACGCCGGTCGGCCCCGGCCGCTACCAAGCCGATACCGATCCGGGCTGGAACGGCACGGCGGCGCCGAACGGCGGCGTGCTCGCGGCGTTGATGGTGCGCGCGGTGGAGACCTCCTTCGGGCGGGCGCAGCGGCCGGTGAGGACGATCTCCACGCACTACCTCGACGCGCCGGCGCCCGGGCCCGTCGAGGTGTCGGTGCAGGAGCTGCGCGGGGGCAAGCGGGTGGCCGTGTACGACGCGCGGATTACCCAAGGCGGCCGGCTGATGGTTCAGGGGACGATCGTCTGCTCGGCCGCCCGCGCGCAGTCATCCGAGCGTCGCGAGCCGCCGCCCGAGGCCCCGGCCAGCGACGAGCTCGAGATCCTCGAGATGCCGGCGATGCCGGGGCGCCCGCCCGTCTTTCAGAAGCTGGAGATGCGCCCGGCGTTCGGCGCGCTGCCGATGT
The DNA here is from genome assembly GCA_035552615.1 of Solirubrobacteraceae bacterium. GTDB lineage: Bacteria > Actinomycetota > Thermoleophilia > Solirubrobacterales > Solirubrobacteraceae > Palsa-465. Next base: position 5,237 of record DASZLC010000093.1, on the reverse strand, counting down.
CGGGCGCCGAGGAGGCCCTGGCCGGCGGCTGGCTGGCCATCCGCGGCGACGACGCGGAGCTCGACGCGGCGCGGCTGACCGCGATGTGCGACCTGTGGTGGCCGGCCATCTTCCCGACGTTGGCCGTGCCCGACGGTGCTCCGACCCTGCAGCTCACGGTGTACCTCCGCGAGACCGCGGGAGGCGTTCGCGCACCGGTGCTGGCCCGCTTCCGCACCGCCACCATGGCCGAGGGGCACTTCGAGGAGCGAGGCGAGCTGTGGTCGGCCGACGGACGCCTGCTGGCGGAGAGCATGCAGCTCGCTCTGTTACTCCCGCTGACCCGCTGACGCGCCTCTTATTGGCCGGCGGTACAACCTGCGTGAAGGGAAGACGCGTCCGGGCGTCGAAACAGACGCCTGCCAATGAAGCAATCCAATCCGACAGCCACGGCTGAGTCACCGAGCGGGCATCAGGCCCTGTCCGCCTACATCCGCGCCCGCTTCGACGAGTTCTCGCGGTCGCAGAAGGATGTTGCGCAGTACATCGTCGACCATCTCGACGAGGCGGCCTTCCAGACCGCCGAGGAGCTGGCCCGCCGCGCCAGCACGTCGTCCAGCACGGTCGTGCGCTTTTCGCAGGCGCTCGGCTTCGAGGGGTTCCCTGAGCTCCAGCAGGCCGCGCGCGACGAGTACCGCCGGCGGATGGCGAACGGAGGGGGAATCGAGACGCTCGCCGCCGCCGCACCGCTGTTCTCGCTTGATCACACCGAGTTCGAGGCGGCCTTGGCGGCCGATCACGTGAACGTCGAGGACACCGCCCACAAGCTGTCGCGCTCCGACGTGGAGGCAGCGGTCGACGCGATCGTCTCGGCCGAGAAGGTGCTGATCGCCGGCACCGATCAGATGGCGTTCTTCGCCAGCTACCTGCGCCACCTGCTGATGCTGCTCGACATGCGGGCCGAGATCGTCGCCTCGCCGTCGCAGGAGGCGCTTGGCCGGCTCAGCCGGATCGACGAGCAGACGCTGGTGATCGGCCTGTCCGCCGGGCGGCCGCATCCGCTGATCACGCGCACGATGAAGCTGGCGCGCCATCGCAAGGCGCGGACGCTGGCGATCACCGACGCGACGCTGTCCGAGGTCGCGCGGCTGGCCAGGATCCGCCTGTACTACTCCTCGAACACTCCGGCCTTCGTGCGCTCGCACACCGCGCTGTTGTCGGTCATCCAGGCGCTGGCCTACGGCGTGTACTCACGCGACGCGCAGCAGTACGACACGCGGATCAAGGCTTTCCGGCTGAAATAGGTCGCTCCATCACGAGGAGCGATTGGAGCGAGCGGCCGACGCGGCCGCGCTCGTCGTACAGCACCGCCTCGGCGAACCCGACGCCGCCGGCCGGGACCCGGGTGCTCGCCTGCAGGCAGATCCACTCTCCGACCGGCGGACGCTCGACGTACACGGTCAGGTCGGGGTTGATGAATACGTACTCGGACCAGGGCAGGATCGAGGCGATGCCGTTGGGGAAGTCGGCGGCCGCGGCCAGCCGCTGTAGCGCCGAAGGTTCCTCACCGTCCACCAGCGGCACGCGCAGCCTGAACCACGCCGTCGCCGGACCTGGTTCGCGCCACGAGCCCTCGACGAACCGCAGCTCCATCGCGTCGCGCGCGTACATCCGGGCGTCCTCGCGGTTGAAGTCGAAGTCGACCGCGACGCCCCGGTCCGGCGGCGCCGGGGGCGGGGGGTCGTCCGCGGTGCCGGCCTCGGTGTCGGCCGGGCGCACGCGCAGCGCGCGGGCGCGCACGACCTCGGTGCCGTCCGGCGTCGACAGCGACGCCTCCAGCAGCTGGATCCGCTTGCCGGGCCGAACCACCGCCGCGGCGATCCGCAGCTCGCCCAGCGGCACCGGCCGCAGCAGCTCGTAGGTCAGGCGCGCCATCACGAGCTCCTCGCCTCCGGGCAGGCGCTCGAAGGCGCGCGCGATCAGCGCCGCCGGCGGGCCGCCATGCTGCGCCTGGGGATCCCACGGCCCGCGGGCGAGCTCGCCGGCGACGACGCGCTCGCCCTCGACGGTGAAAATCGACGCTTCCGAGTTGGCCACAGCGGCGAACCCTAGTGGCCTGCTCGCGCCAGGGGCGTGACCGCAGCGCGGCTACACTCCGGGCACGATGAGCGACGAGACAGAGTCACCCCGCAGCGAGGCCACTTTCACCGTCAAGGCGGGCCTCGCCGAGATGCTCAAGGGCGGCGTGATCATGGACGTTGTCAACGCCGAGCAGGCGAAGCTCGCCGAGGACGCGGGCGCCGCCGCGGTGATGGCGCTGGAGCGCGTGCCGTCCGATATTCGGCGGGACGGCGGCGTGGCCCGGATGTCGGACCCGGAGATGATCGCCCGCATTCAGGAGGCCGTGACGATTCCGGTGATGGCCAAGGCGCGCATCGGGCACTTCGCCGAGGCGCAGGTGCTGGAAGCGCTGGACGTCGACTACATCGACGAATCTGAAGTTTTGACGCCGGCCGACGAGGCCAACCACATCGACAAGTGGGATTTCCGCGTGCCGTTCGTGTGCGGCGCCACGAACCTCGGCGAGGCGCTCCGGCGGATCGGCGAGGGAGCGGCGATGATTCGCTCCAAGGGCGAGGCCGGCACCGGCGACATCGTCGAGGCCGTCCGCCACCTGCGGCGGATTCGCCAGGAGATCCGGCATCTGACGATGCTCGACCTGATGGAGCTTCCGACCGCGGCCAAGGAGCTCGGCGCCCCGCTTCACCTGGTGCGCCGGGTTGCCGCCGACGGCCGCCTGCCGGTCGTGCTGTTCTGCGCCGGCGGGATCGCCACCCCGGCGGACGCGTCGTTGGTGATGCAGCTCGGCGCCGAAGGCGTGTTCGTCGGCTCGGGGATCTTCAAGTCCGAGGATCCCGAGCGCCGGGCTACGGCGATCGTCGAGGCGACGACGCACTATCAGGATCCGGCCCGCGTGGCCGCGGCATCGACGGGGCTCGGTCAGGCGATGGTCAGCCTGGAGACCTCGAAGCTCGAGTCAGAGCAGCTGCTCTCACCGCGCGGTTGGTAGATCCCGCGCCGCTGGTGGGGGTCCTTGCGCTGCAGGGAGACTTCGAGGCACACGCGAAGCTGCTGGCCACAATCGGCGCCCGCGCGCGCGAGGTGCGAACGCCGGCCGGCCTGGAGGGACTCGACGCGCTCGTCATCCCCGGTGGCGAGTCGACGACGATCACCCTCGGCATCGAGCGCGAGGGGCTGGCCGAGCCGCTACGCCAGCTGGCCCGGGGCAGCACGCCGGTGCTCGGCACATGCGCCGGGATGATCGTGCTCGACCGCGATCATCTTGGCCTGCTTGACGTGACGGTCAAGCGCAACGCCTTCGGGCGTCAGCTGCGCTCGTTCGAGACCGATCTGGAGCTGGCCGGGGTGCGGGGCGGCCCCGTGCACGCCGTGTTCATCAGGGCGCCGTGGGTTGAGTCGTGGGGGGATGGGGTGGAGGTGCTGGCCAGCGTCGACGAGCACCCGGTCGCCGTCCGGCAGGGCAGCCTGGTCGCCGTCTCGTTCCATCCCGAGCTGACCGGCGAGACCCGGCTGCACGAGCTGCTGATCTCGATGCGGAGCTAGTGCTGCACTAGACAGCCGGTTCGCGGGGGCGATCGCTGTAGTCGCGGAACTGCCGCTCGAACGAGGACCAGTCGAATGTCGGTACACCGTTCGGCTCGGGGGGCGGTTGCTCGTCGACGGGCTCGTCCGGCTCGTCGGGCGGATCGCCCGGATCGATGCCGCGGGAAAGCCAGACGGCGAGCGCGCAGACGACGATGCCGGCCGCGTACACGATGCCGGCCAGCTGGCCGTGATGGGTCAGTGACGCGAGCAGCCCGACGGCGTACAGACCAAGGGCCGAGAGCACCAGCTGGCGCAGCTCGTTGCGCGCGATCGGCTGCTTCGGCGCGTGGGCGCACGCGCTGAGGAAGATCGCAACCAACAGCACAATCGCCAGCACTATCTTCCACGCTTGTTGCGGGGCGATCACCATCCGTCCTTGATGATCGGCTTGAGCGCGCCGAAAATCAAGACTCGATTAAGAAACTTGGGCAGAAGTAGGGTTCGCTGCCAGGCGGACTCGCAAGCCAGCATGAAGGGCTCGCCGTTCAGACGACCAGCCCGTGGCGGAGCGTGTTCTCGCTCACGACCCGCGATTGCACGAACTGCGACAGGTAGCCGGGCCCACCCGCCTTGGCGCCCGTCCCCGACAGCCGATTGCCGCCGAAGGGCTGGCGGCCGACGATCGCCCCGGTGATCCCGCGGTTCACGTACAGGTTGCCAACCGGGCTGCGGGCCCTGACATACGCGACGGTGGACGGCGCCCGCGCGAACAGGCCGCCGGTGAGGGCGAACGGGAGCTCGTCGACCCGGTCGCAGGCAGCGGCGACGTCGGGCACGCGCTGCACGGCCAGCAGCGGACCGAAGATCTCCTGCGCCAGGATCGGCGAGTCGGCAGGAAGGTCGGCGACCACGATCGGCGGGCAGAACCAGCCACGCCCGGCGGGGACCTGCACTTCGGCGGCGACCGTCCCGGACGCGCGCGCCAGCGCGGCCAGCTCCAGCACCCGCTCCTGGGCCGCGCGCTCGATCACCGCCGGCACCTCGGTGGCCAGCTCGGCGGCCTGGCCGACCGCCAGCACGCGGACGGCGCCCGCCAGCCGCTCGATCAGCGCGTTGGCGGTCGCCTCGTGGACGAGCACCCGGGACGCAGCCGAGCACTTCTGGCCGGCAAAAGCGAACGCCGACGCGACGATCGCCGGGATCGCCTCGTCGAGATCGGCGTCAGCGTCGACGATCACGCAGTTCTTACCGCCAAGCTCGGCGACGACGCGCTTGAAGTGGCACTGACCGGGCTGCTGGACCGCCGCCGCGGCGGCGATCTCGACGCCCACCGGGAGCGACCCGGTGAACGCGATCGCGTGCACGTCGCGGTGGGCGACGAGCCGGGCGCCGACCTCGCCGGCGCCGGGCAGCAGCGCCAGCGCTCCGGTCGGGACGCCGCCGGCGTGCAGCGCACGGACCAGCTCCAGCGCGCAGCCCGGCGACTGCTCGGCGGGCTTCAGCAGCACGGCGTTCCCGGTGGCCAGGGCGGCCGCGGTCATACCGCAGGCGATCGCCAGCGGGAAGTTCCACGGGCTGATCACGGCGACGACGCCGCGCGGGCGATACTCGAGCTCGTTGCGCTCTCCGGGCGGCTGGATCAGCTGCGGCGA
>DASZLC010000092.1:0-13683 GCA_035552615.1 Solirubrobacteraceae bacterium | reverse complement strand
GCGCTGGCGGCCGAACCGACGAACACGAACGGCAGCTCGCGGTGGCCCTCGTGCCACGCCGGCACCGCGGTGTCGGCGATCAGCGCCGCCGTGTAGGAGGCGACGGCGGGCCCGATGGCCGCGGCGCCGACGCCCGCGGCGCGGCCGACCCGCGGCAGCCGGCCGGTGAGCTCGCTCGCCGTGGAGGCCATGGTGAGCGGGGCGTAGACGGTCAGAATCCACGTCCCGACGCTCATCGGCGAGCTCACCTTGAACACGCGCAGCATGTGCAGGAAGCGCTCGGGGCGGCCGAGGTCCTTGACCAGCGCCAGCAGCGACACCGTGATCGCGCCCGACGCGCACAGCTTGGCGCGGCGGGCGAGCCGCGGGCGGCCGGTCAGCTGGGCACCGGCGGCGAGCAGCGACGATGCGCCGGCCAGCCCGCCGGTGAACAGGTACCCGGCGATCTCCCGCTCCTCCCACACCGGCGGATTGATGACCGGGTTGCCGTAGTAGGAGTCGCCGGGATGGTCGACCGGACGCTCGGCCCGGCGCTTGCCGCCGCCGTCCCACATCCGCGCCTCACGCCCCGGCCGGACGTGCTCCTGTCCCTCCCGGGTGACCGCGGTGTCACTCATCGACCGATCCTACGAACGAGAGTACGGTGAGCGCCACCAACGTGCCCGCCGCGGCGGCGACCGCCTTGGCCATCCGCGGCAGATCGCGCGTGGTGACAACCGGGGCGGGTGGCAGGCCATACACCTCGGGCTCGTCGAGCAGCAGGAAGAACGCGCCGTCGCCGCCGACGCCGTCGTCCGGGTCGTGGCCGTAGAGCCGCGCCTCGGCGACGCCGGACTCGTGCAGCTGCTCGACGCGGCCGGCCGCGCGGTCCCGCAGCTCGTCGAGCGTGCCGAACTGGATCGAGTCCGTCGGGCACGCCTTGGCGCACGCCGGCTCCTGACCCACCTGCAGGCGGTCGTAGCAGAGCGTGCACTTGAAGATGCGCCCGTCGTCCTCCCGCTTGTCGAGCACGCCGTACGGGCATGCCGGGACGCAGTAGCCGCAGCCGTTGCAGATGTCGGCCTGCACCACCACCGTGCCGAACTCGGCGCGGAAGATCGCACCGGTGGGGCACACGTCAAGGCAGGCGGCATGCGTGCAGTGCTTGCAGACATCAGAGGCCATCAGCCAGCGGAACGAGTCATCGTCCCGCTGGAAGTTCGACTGGTGTCCACCGACCGGCACCCGCTGCTCCACGAACGCCACGTGGCGCCACGTGTCGGCGCCGAGCGTCCCCGAGTTGTCGTGCGAGCGGCCGGCCCAGTTCAGCCCGTCCTCGGGCACGGAGTTCCACTCCTTGCAGGCGACCTCGCACGCCTTGCAGCCGATACAGATCGAGGTGTCGGTGAAGAACCCCATCCGCGGCGGATGATCGGCGTGACCGCTGGCCCCGGCCGGATCGCCGCCGTCGGGCAGCAGGTCGATCATCTTGAACTCGGCGCTCACGGCGCCATCCCCGTCTCCGCGGTGATCCCGGCGCGGGCACGGTGCTCCTCCACGAGCTCCTGACGCGCGGGTCCGCGCGGCCGCCGTCCGGGTTGGATGTCGACAGTCAGCGCCTTCACCTCCTGGATGTGGGAGCTCGGGTCGAGCGACATCGAGGACAGCTCGTTCATCGAGTCGCCGCGGGCGTAGCCGTTCGGCCCCCAGTGGTAGGGCAACCCGATCGTGTGGATGATCCGGTCGTCGACATGCAGCGGTGTCATGCGGTCGGTCACCATCACCCGCGCCTCGACCGCGCCGCGCGCGCTGATCAGCGTGGCCCAGTCGCCGTGCTGCAACGACCGCTCGGCGGCCAGCTCCGGCGAGACCTCGCAGAAGAACTCGGGCTGGAGCTCGGCGAGATACGGCACCCAGCGGCTCATGCCGCCGGCGGTGAAGTGCTCGGTGAGCCGGTAGGTGGTGACGACGAACGGGTACAGGTTCGCGCCCGGCGTTTCGGGGTCCGGGTGATAGCGGTTGTCCTCGTGCTCGTAGACCTGGCGCGCCGGGCTGCGCTGCTGGCGATGCAGCCGGTTACGCACCGGTGAGTCCTGGGCCTCGTAATGCGTTGGCAGCGGGCCGTCGGCGAGGCCGGCCGGCGCAAACAGCCAGCCGCGACCGTCCGCCTGCATGATGAACGGGTCGTCGCCGGCGATCGCCGCCGGTCCCTTGGCTCCGTCCGGAGGCCGGTAGCTCGGCGGCTTGTCGGCCTCGAAGTCCGGGGTGTCGTGCCCCACCCATTTCTGCCGCTCCTCGTCCCACCACACGAGCGCCTTGCGCTCCGACCACGGCCGGCCCTGCGGATCAGCGGAGGCGCGGTTGTAGAGGATCCGGCGGTTCGCCGGCCAGGCCCACGCCCAGTCCGGACAGGTCCAATTCTGCTCCCGGGCCGGCTTGCGCCGCGCCGTCTGGTTGATCCCGCCGGCGTACGCGCCGCAGTAGATCCAACAGCCGCACGAGGTGGACCCGTCGTCCTTCAGCTCGGTGTAGGCCGGCAGCAGCTCGCCATCGACGTTCCAGCCGCTGATCTCGGCGAGGACGGCGTCGGCCAGCGGCTCGTCGCGCTCTCCTTCGGTCGGGTAGTCCCACGTCAGGTCGAGCACAGGACGATCCCGGTCCTCCGCGGAGCCGGCCAGCCGCTCCCGGATGAGCCGGCCGAGGTGGTAGACGAACCACGAGTCCGAACGCTGGTCGGCGACCGACTCCTGTGCCTTGTGGTGCCACTGGACCATCCGCTGGGTGTTGGTGAACGTGCCGTCCTTCTCGATGTGCGCCGCGGCGGGCAGGAAGAACACCTCGGTGGCGATCTCCTCGGTGCGCATCTCGCCGCTGTCGATCTCGGGCCCGTCCTTCCACCAGGTGGCTGATTCGATCAGCGAGAAGTCGCGCACGACGAGCCAGTCGAGCTTCGACATGCCGAGGCGCTGCATGCGCGTGTTGGCCGATCCGACGGCGGGGTTCTGACCGAACAGGAAGAAGCCCTTCACCGTTCCTTTCACCATCTCCATCGTCGTGTCGTAGGTGGAGTGACTGCCGGTGAGCCGCGGCAGGTAGTCGTAGCAGTAGTCGTTCTCGGCGGTGGCGGCCGCGCCCCAGTAGGCCTTGAGCAGGCTGACGAGGTAGGCGCGCATGTTGCCCCAGAACCCCTTGTCGGCCGAGTTGCTGCTGACGAACCCGTCGAGTGACTCGTGCCGGTGGGCGTGCGGCATCGGGATGTATCCCGGCAGCGTGTCGAACAGCGTGGGGATGTCGCTGGAGCCCTGGATCGACGCGTGCCCGCGCATCGCCATCACGCCGCCGCCCGGCCGGCCCATGTTGCCGAGCAGCAACTGCAGGATCGAGGCAGCGCGAATGTACTGCGAACCGATCGTGTGCTGGGTCCAGCCGACGCCATGCACGAAGGCAGTCGTCCGCTCGCGCCCCGAGTTCTCCACGAACAGACGGCAGACCTCGGCGAAGGTGTCCCGGTCCAGACCACACACACGCTCCACCATCTCGGGTGTGTAGCTGGCGTAGTGGCGCTTGAGGATCTGCCACACGCAGCGCGGGTGCTGGAGCGTCATGTCGAGCTGTGGCGTGCCGCGATCCTCGACCTCGCCGCTGTCGTCGCGCTGCGGCCCGAGCGCGTCGAGGTTGCCCTCCTGGTCGCGCTGGCCGGCCGCGGCGGCCATGAACGCGCCGTCGTACTGCCAGCTCGTCGGATCGTAGCCGGGCTTGTCGGGATCGAACCCGGAGAACAGACCGTCGGCACCCGCATCCTCGAACTTCTCGCCGATGATCACCGGTGCGTTCGTGTAGTGCAGGACGTACTCGCGGAAGTCAGACTCGGTGCTGATGACGTGATTGATGATCGCGCCGAGGAACGCGATGTCGGTGCCGGCGCGGATCGGTACGAAGCGGTCGGCCAGCGCGCTCGTGCGGCTGTAGTGCGGATCGACGTGAATCACCGTCGCCCCACGCGCCTTGGCCTCGACCACCCACTGGAAGGCCACCGGGTGCGCTTCGGCCATGTTCGAGCCCTCAAGCACGATCAGATCGGCGTTCTGCAGATCGCCGGGCAGCGTGCTCGATGCCCCGCGGCCGAACGACGTGCCCAACCCGACGACCGTCGAGCTATGGCAGACCCGAGCCTGGTTCTCGATCTGGATGATCCCGAGCGCCGTCAGCAGCTTCTTGATCAGGTAGTTCTCCTCGTTGTCGAGCGTTGCGCCGCCGAGCGCGGCGATGCTCATGCATCGGCGGGTGCGCTTGCCATCGCGCTCCCACTCCCAACCGTCGGCCCGCGTGGCGAGGACGCGGTCGGCGATCATCTTCATCGCCTCACTCAGCTCGAGCCGCTCCCAGTGGTCGGAGTGCGGGCGGCGGTAGAGCACGTGCTCCTCGCGCGCGGCGCCGGTCGTCAGCTGCAACGTCGCCGCGCCCTTGGGGCATAGCCGCCCACGACTGTGCGGGGCATCCGGGTCGCCCTCGATCTGCACCACCCGGTCGTCCTTGACGAACACGTTCTGCGCGCAACCGACCGCGCAGTACGGGCACACGGACTTCACCACGCGGTCCGCCGCCGCGGTCCGCGCCAGCAGCTGGCGCGAGCCCTGCGACTTCGCCGCGGCCCCGCGGGCTGTCGGGTCGCCGTCACGCAGCTGGCGCACGAGCGGCCACGCGCTCAGCAGACGCTCGGCCGCGCTCACCGCGTCAGCTCCCGTGCCGCGCGTTCCTTCGCCCAGGCGACCGCGCGCTCGTTGCGCGTCGGGTTGAACGGAGGCGGGTTGACGAGGTGCTGGGAGCTGCCGCTCAGCACCCGCTTGCCCTCGAGCTCCTCCGGCGTCGGCGCGCTGCCGCCGTCGGCGGGCAGGCCGGTGGCGATCATGAAGGCGAGTCCAGCCGGAATGTGCAGCTCACGAGCCGCCGTCTCGTAGGTGTGACCGCCGTCGAGCAGCTCGACGACCTGCGCCCGGGTAGCCATCGAGCCGCTGCTTCCCGTTTCTCGCCGGCGCAAACGACCCGATCGGCTAGCCAAGCGTCTCCTCCGCCCGGGCATAGGCGATCTGCAGCGCGTCGGCGCCGGTGAGCACGGCGAACGCCGCGGCGATCCACCGCGTCGCGCGCGGCGCGACGATGAGCCCGGCCAGGAACGCACAGCCCACCCACATGCCGAGGCAGTACGGGCACACGAGCAGCTCACCGATGGCACGTCGCATCCCGTGGCCGCGCGCCGCCTCGTCGACCTCGCTCGGTCCGGCGTCATCCTGGAAGGTCGTGAACGGGGCTCGCACTGTGCTCGTCACTCGGTCACGCGCCAGAAGCCGCGAGCTCTTGTGGGTGGCCACGGCGATCAGCGCGAGGTCGCGCGGGGCAACCTCGTCGGGCAGCTCGCGCCCCGAGACCCGCAACCAGGCGGCGAAGCCGGCGCCCAGCGAGGCGAACACTCCCATCAGCACCCCGTACGCCCCGAGTGGGCGCTCCTGGTCGGGACTGTGGCCGGCGAACGGCCGGTGGTCCTGGAGCGCAGCAGGCATCGCTTCACGCATACCCGTGAGGTGCCCGGCCAACCACAAGCTGCGATCTCGTTTCGAGCGGCCGGCCGGCGGGAAGCCCGGCACCGTGTGAGTCACTGGCAATGGGAGCCCCAGCAGCTGCTGCCCCTGCTCGCTCTCGGGTGCGCCTACGCGGTGCGCGTGCGCGCGCTGGCCGAGCGCGGACGGCCGGTTCCCCGCCGGCGGCGCTGGTCGTTTGCCGCCGGGCTGCTGGTCACGGCGCTGGCGCTCGTCTCGCCGATCGACTGGTGGGGCGAGAACCGCCGGCTGTGGGTGCATATGGTTCAGCACCTGCTGCTCGGCGACGTCGCGCCGCTGCTGGTCATCCTCGGGCTCACCGGACCGGTGCTGCGACCGCTGCTGGCCAACCGAGCCGTACGAGCGCTGCGTCCGCTGGCCCATCCGCTGGTGGCGCTACCGGTGTGGATCGGCAACCTGTACCTGTGGCATCTGCCCGCGCCGTATCAGGCCGCGCTCGACCACAACGACATCCATGCGCTGGAGCACCTCTGCTTCTTCGCGTTCGGAGCGCTCATGTGGGCGGCGGTGATCGAGCCGCTGCCGGGGCCGTCGTGGTTCGGCAACGGCTTCAAGGCGCTGTACACGCTCGTCGTGCGCGTGGCGGGCATGGCGCTGGCGATGGTGTTCATCTGGGACAACCATCCGCTGTACCACTACTACGTGGTGCGCGAGGCTTCGCCCGTCTCCGACCAGCGCACCGCCGGGCTGGTGATGTTCACCGAGGGGAGCATCGTCACCGTGCTCGCCTTCGCCTGGCTGTTCCTGCGCTTCATCCGAGAGATGGAGGTGCGCCAGCGCCTGATCGACGGGCAGCTCGATCCGGCGCTTGCCGCCCGCGCCGCGCGCTACGGCCGGGCCGCCCGCGCGCGTGACGTGATGCCGTAGCCCCCGAACGCGGCCACGGCGGCGCTCAGGAGCTGAACACGGTGCGTGCTGGCCCACAGCTGCAGGCTGCGGTCGTGGGCCTGGTCGGTGAACGGCCCGTCAGTGCCGCGGTCACGCTCGTCGTCGATCGGCGACTCCAGGTAGTCACGGCGATCCGGCGCCGCCGGCGTGTCGGTCTGCTGCGAGGAGTACCCGGTGCGGGCCAGATAGCGCTCGGCGATCCACGGCGCCAGGCGGTTGCCGATGATCGTCAGCGCGGTCGATCCGCCGACCCACAGCGTGCCGCGGTGGGGATGGTCGGCCAGCCACACGATCGCGCGCGCGGCGAGCTGCGGGGTGTAGATCGGCGGGACGGGCTGCGGCTCACAGGGGACATGCAGTCGGACCGCGCCGAACTGGGTCGTGTTCAGGCCGGGGAGGTGGGCGATCGACAGGGTCACGCCGCTGTGGCGGTGGCGCAGCTCGCAGCGCAGCGACTCGTAGAACCCCTGGATGGCGTGCTTGGCGCCGCAGTAGGTGGCCTGCAGCGGAATCCCGCGGTGGGCGAGCGCCGAGCCGACGAGGATGACGTGACCGCGGTCGCGCGGGAGCATCCGCTGCAGCGCGGCGAGCGTGCCGTTGACCGTCCCCAGGTAGGTGACTTCGGTAACGCGCCGGAACTCCTGCGCGCTCGTGTCGGCGACCTCGCCCAGCACGGCGGCCATGGCGTTGTTGATCCACACGTCGATCGGGCCGAGCTCGTCCTCGATCCGCGCCGCGGCGGCGTGCAGCCCATCGGCGTCGGCGACGTCGAGCGTGATCGGAAGCGCCGTGCCGCCGAGCGAACGGACCTCCTCGGCGGCCGCTTCGAGCCCGGCCTGCCCGCGGGCGATGAGCGCGATCCGGGCGCCGCGGGCGGCGAACAGCCGCGCTAGCGCGCGGCCGACCCCCGCGGAGGCCCCGGTGATCACGATCGTCTGGCTCATCGCAGGATGCCCCTCATGACACGCGGAAGCGCTCGGCGTCGGCGTCCTTCAGCTCCAGCCCATGACCCGGCCGGGTGGGATCCGGCGTCAGGACACCTCCGCGCAGCGGTGGGACACCGTCGAACAGCATCCCTTCGATACAGACGTGATCGTGGAAGTACTCCAGGTGCGCGAACTGGTCCAGGGCGCAGCCGGCGTGAGCTCCGATCGCCGGCGCGCAGTGCAGCGAGAGCGGCCGTCCGTGGGCGCCGCACAGCGCGTCGATGCGCGCCAGCTCGGTGAGCCCGCCGCAGCGGGTGACGTCGGCCTGGACGATGTCGACGGCCTCGGCGGCGATCAGGCGCACGGTGTCGTACCGACCCCACGTGTACTCGCCGGAGGCGATCGCCATCCCCGGCGGCGCGTGCTCACGTACGTGGCGCAGGCCCGCCAGATCGTCCTGGCTCACCGGCTCCTCCAGGTAGCGCACGTCGTACTCGCGGTAGCGCTCGGCCCAGGCCACCGCATGCTCGGCGGTGAACGCGCCGTTGGCGTCGACCATCAGCTCGGTGTCCGCGCCGATCGCCGCGCGGGCCGCGGCCAGCCGTTCGGGATCGGCCTGCGGCTCGCGCGCGACCTTCATCTTCACTCGCGGGATCCCCGCCGCCGCCCAGCCGGCGAGCTGCTCGGCGACCTCGGCCGGACCGTAGGTGGTGAAGCCGCCGGACCCGTACACGGCGACGTCGTCGCGGACCCCGTCGATCGCCCGCACGAGCGCCACGCCGAGCAGCCGCGCGCGCAGGTCGTGGAGGGCCACGTCGAGCGCACTGAGCGCCATCGCGCCGATCCCGCCCTGCCCGGCGTTGCGCAGCGCGGCATGCATCGCCTCCCACGCCCGCGCGGGCGCGAGCGCGTCGAACCCGCACGCGACGCCGGTGAGCAGATCGGCGATGACGCTCGCCACCGCGCGTGGCCCGTAGGTGTAGCCGAGGCCCGTCTCGGGGCCGCAGTGCGCATAGACGACGACGATCGTCGTCGAGTCCCAGGCGAAGGTGCCGTCGGACTCGGGCCGGTCGGTGGGAACCTCGTAGCACCGGGTCTCGATGCGGTCGATCACGGCGTCGCGGTCAGGCACGAGCATCACCGCCGACGCGCTTGCAGGCCAACCGCCCGGCCAGGCGCGAGGCGAGCGCCATGATCGTGAGCGCCGGGTTGGCCGCACCTTGGGTCGGCATCACGCTGCCGTCACAGACGAACAGATTCGGGATCCCCCACGCCCGATGATCGGCGTCGATCACCGAGTTCTCCGGGCCCGTCCCCATCCGGCAGCCGCCGACGAGATGTGCGTAGCGGTCGATGGCGAGCGTGTCCTGCGCGCCGGCGGCCTCCCAGATCCGCTCCAGGATCTTCTTGCCGTAGGCGATATTGGCGCGATCGTTGTCGCACTGGGTGTACGCGAGGTGCGCGACCGGTACGCCGTGCTCGTCGTGCTCGTCGGCGAGCGTGACCCGGTTCTCGGGCTGGGGCAGCAGCTCGCACAGCAGCCCGAGCGTCGTCCAGTGGTTGTAGTCACGCATGTACTCGCGCAGCGCGTGGCCCCAGTGACCGTCGGCAAGCACGTGCTCGGCCCAGGCGATCGGCAGGGGACCGACGGTCTGGATCGAGAACCCGCGCGCGAAGCCGCGGTGCGCATCGGTCTCGTAGAACTGCTCGGAGGAGATCTCCGGCGGCGGCGCCTTGTACTGGTGGCAGAGCTGGGGAAAGCGCCCGGCGACCTGCGGCGCGCCCTGCACCATCACGTACCGTCCCACCTGATCGTGGCCGTTGGCCAGCCCGTGCGGAAAGCGCGCGGTGGTGGAGTTCAGCAGCAGTCGCGGCGTCTCGATCGAGTACCCGGCGACGGTGACGGCACTGGCGCGCTGAAAGCGCTCGCGCCCCTCCCGCGCGTAGGTGACACCGGTGCAGCTCCCCGTGTCGTCGACCTCGATCCGCGTTGCCTGGCTGCCGGCGCGCACCTCCACACCGTGGGCCAAGGCGTCGGGCAGGTGCGTCACGTACGGGGAGGCCTTGGCGTTCACCTTGCAGCCCTGCAGGCAGAAGCCGCGATAGATGCAGTGCGGACGGTTGCCGAACACGCCGTTGGTGATACCGACGGGGCCGACGCGCATCGTTATCCCTGCCTGGCGGGCGCCCTCACGCGCCACCTCGGCGGCGCCCGAGATCGGGTGCGCGGCGTGGGGGTAGGTGTGGGGGTCACCCCATGGCCAGTCCTGGCCGGCCACCGGCAGCTCGCGCTCCACGCGCTCGTAATGGGGCTTCAGCTCCTCGTAGGTGATCGGCCAGTCGGCGCCGACGCCGTCGGAGGTCTGCGTGGCGAAGTCGCTGGGGTGAAAGCGCGGCGTGTAGCCGGCGTAGTGGATCATCGAGCCACCGACGCCGCGACCCGAGTTGTTCTTGCCCAGCTCGACTGGGTCCTCGCCGCCGATCACGCGCGGCGCGGTCCAGTAGAGCTTGTGCTGCCCGGCCTCGTCGGAGACCCAGTCCTCGTCCGGATCCCAGAATGGTCCGGCCTCCAGGATCACGATCCGCCAGCCACGACGGGCCAGCCGCTGGGCCAGCGTCGAGCCGCCGGCGCCCGCGCCGACGATCACCATGTCGACCTCGTCGCCGTCGTCGTAGCGGGCCATGCGCTCCGCTCCGGGGATCGCCCGGCGGTGCACGTCGAGCAGCACGGCCGAATCGTTCTCCTCCGGCAGCGGAGACCCCTTCCACAGGCCGCGCAGCGACGTTCTCACGCGCGCTCCTGGAGATCCTGGACGGGATCGAGGCCGAACGCCTCCTGCGGCTCGTCCGGGTCAACCCCGGTCGGACCCATGTTGCGCCGCATGTACCCGCGCGGGTAGGCGGGGCCACGGAAGCCGATCTCGTTGAACGCCCACGGGTGCGAGTAAAACGCGGCCAAGACGGCGCGCATCACGACGCCCCAGGCGCGGGCGACGTTGAGTCCCTCCCACTCCAGCTCGCCGCCCGCGAACCGCGCCACCAGCACGCGCTGCGCCTCCCCGTCGAGCGAATCAAAGCCGTCGAGCTGGGTCGCGACCCGCCTCCACGTCTCATCATCGGACGGCATGTCCTCGTAGTGGTAGCCGTCGAGCTGGCCGGCGTGGAGCTTGGCGTCGATCATCTCCAGCACGGGGATCCGCGGCTCGGCGTCCTGCGCCAGCACGACATCGAGGAACGCTCCCAGCGTGCGCTGCTCGCGCTCGTCGAAGAACCGGTACCCCGGCGGCTGCTCGGCGCGTTCGACGAGCACCGTGCGCGTGAGCTCGTCCCAGTGGCGGCGGTAGCGCAGAACGTCGAAGTCGGGGTAACGCCCGTGCATCTGCGGCGTCGTCCCGCGCCGCTGGCGCGGCAGGCCCGCCGGATCCGGCGGATCGCTGTCGGGGCGGTTGTGGGGCAGGTGCTCGCCGGTACGGAACGAATGGGCCACGCCTAACCCTCCTCGCGACGCATGACGCCGGCCATGATCCCGATGGCGCCGATCATCGCCAGCGATCCCGGCGCGAGCGCCGGCGGGCCCATCACGAGGTTGTAGCTCGCCTCACGGAAGCCGCCGGGCTTGCGGGCGATGCCGCGCAGATGGAAGAACATCCCCGCCAGCCCGTCGAGCACGAACGCCGCCGAAACGGCGGGCAGCACGGTGCGGGCCGCCCGTTCGGAAACGACGCCGGCGATTCCGGCGGCGGCGAGCGCCGGCGACAGCGCGACCGGCGTCCACATCCACCGGTTTCCGAACGAGCCGCCGTAGTGATTGAGGTAGATCTCCGCCCCGATCGGCAGCGCGCTCGCCGCCGTGGCCGCGCTCAGCAGCTTCTGGGCGCGGCCGGCGCGGAGGTTCTCGATGACTTGCATTACCGGTTGACGAACTCCGCCAGCTTGCCCTTCAGCGACTCCTTGATCATCCGTCCAGCGGCCGGGTCGCGGGAGGCGATCGCCTTGGCCATCCCCTGCGCCTGCTCGAAGCGGATATGCGGCGGCAGCGGCGGCACCTCGGGGTCGGTGACGAACTCCAGCAGCACGGGCCGATCGGCGGCGAGCGCCTGGTCCCATGCGGCACCGACGCCGTCCGGACTGTCCACCCTGATCCCGCCGAGCCCGAGCAGGCGCGCGTAGCCTGCGTAGTCGAAGTCCGGCAGCTGCTGGGAGGCGTCGAGCTTCGCGTCGCCGGACATCACGCGCTGCTCCCAGGTGACCTGGTTGAGGTCATCGTTGTGCAGCACGCAGACGACGAGCGTCTGGTTGCTCCAGCGGTCGCGGTAACGGGCGACGTCGATCAGGCTGTTGATCCCGATCATCTGCATCGCCCCGTCGCCGATCGCCGCGATCACCGGCCGGTCGGGATAGGCAAACTTCGCCGCCACGGCGTAGGGCACGGCCGGGCACATCGTGGCCAGCGTCCCCGACAGCGCGCACATCATCCCCTCGCGCACCTTCACGTGCCGGGCCCACCAGTTCGTCGCCGAGCCCGAGTCCGAGGTGAGGATCGCCCGGTCGGGCAGGCGGAGCGACATCTCGTGGAACACGCGCTGCGGGTTCAGCGGCTCGGCGTCCTGGTGGGCGCGATCGTCGAGGATCTCCCACCAGCGCGCCACCCCCTTCTCGATCTCCTCCCGCCACCCGCGATCCTGCTTGCGCTCCAAGCGCCGGTTCAGCTCGCGCAGCGTCACCGCCGCGTCCCCCACGAGGCCGACCTCGGTCGGGTAGCGCATCCCGATCAGCCGGCCGTCGATGTCGATCTGCACGCAGCGGGCCTGACCCGGCTCGGGCAGCCACTCCGAGTAGGGGAAGTTGGTGCCGACCATCAGGAGCGTGTCGCAGCCCTCCATCATGTCGTTGGACGGCTTGGTCCCGAGCAGGCCGATGCCGCCCGTCACGTACGGGAGCTCGTCGCTCAGCGCCGCCTTGCCGTTCAACGCCTTGGCCACCCCGCAGCCCAGTAGATCGGCCGTCTGAGTGACCTCGGCCGAGGCGCGGATCGCGCCCTGGCCGATGAGCATCGCCACCCGCTCCCCGGCGTTGAGGATCTCCGCCGCGGCGGCGAGCTGCCCCGCCTCCGGCACCGGGCGCGGCGCGACGTAGCCGACGCTGGAGTAGACGGCGCCGTGGGCGCGCGGGGGATCCTCGTAGGACAGCTCCTGCACGTCATTGGGGACGATGATCGCCGTCACCGATCGCGACGCCGCGGCGACCCGCAGCGCGCGGTCGATGAGCAGCTCGGTCTGCGCGGGGACGTTCAGCACCTGGACGAACTCGCGAGCGACGTCCTTGTAGAGCGACACGAGATCGACCTCCTGCTGGTAGTCGGCCCCGAGCGAGGATCGCGCCTGCTGACCGACGATCGCCACCACCGGCTGATGGTCGAGCCGGGCGTCGTAGAGTCCGTTGAGCAGGTGCACCGCGCCCGGGCCGGAGGTGGCCAGGCACACCCCCGTCTGTCCGGTGAACTTGGCGTGGGCGCACGCCTGGAACGAGGCCAGCTCCTCGTGGCGCGTCTGCACGAACTCCAGCTCGTCACCGACGGCGTGGAAGCCGCCGAGGATCCCGTTGATCCCGTCGCCGGGATATCCGTATACGCGCTTGATGCCCCAGGCGATGAGCCGTCGTAGGAGGTGCTCGCCAACTGTCTCGCTCATATCGACTCCTTCTCGTCGTTTCGATCGATTTCCACTCCGGGCAGGGTCGCCGCGCACTCCAGGAGCAGGGCATGGACGAACGCCTGCGGCAGGTTGCCGCGCAGCTGGCGCTGTACGACGTCGAATTCCTCGGCCAGCAGCCCCGGGGGGCCGCAGGCGCTGCGGTTGCGCTCGAACCAGTGCGCCGCCTCGATCGGCCGGCCCGCGGCATTCAGCGCCAGTGCCATCCCGAACCCGCACAGCAGGAACGCCCCCTCGGCCTCGCCGAGCGGCCGCTCGTCGGGCCGGTAGCGGTAGGCGAAGAACTCGTCGCTCAGCTCGTCGCGCACGGCGTCCACCGTCGCCGTGGCGCGCGGGTCCTGGACGGCGGTGGCCCCGCGCAGCGCGGGGAACACGAGCGCGGCGTCGAGGCGGCTGTCACTCGGCGAGCGCTGCCAGGCGCCGGCCGGCATGCGAGCCCGGTCAGCCCACGCGACAAGCTCGTCGGCCAGCGCCCGCCACGCCTCTGCGCGCGCGGCCGCGGCCGGCCGCGCCGCCGCGCAGCGCAGGCCGGCGGCGCAGATCAGCCGGCTGTGCGTCCAGTGG
>DASZLC010000091.1:0-54980 GCA_035552615.1 Solirubrobacteraceae bacterium | reverse complement strand
CGAGCCCTCGCGCCGCGCCGGCACCGTGCACGTCGGTGGCGACTTGGCCGAGATCGCGGCCGCCGAGCGCGCGTGCGCTCGCGGGGAGATGCCGCAGCAGCCGTTCGTGCTCGTCTGCCAGCAGTACCTGGCCGACCCGTCACGTTCCCGCGGGAACGTCCACCCCCTCTACACCTACGCGCACGTCCCGGCCGGCTACCCCGGTGACGCGACGGCGGCGATCGAGGCGCAGATCGAGCGCTTCGCGCCCGGGTTCCGCGATCGGATCCTCGCTCGTCACGTGTGCAGCGTCGCAGCCATGGAAGATTATAATGTCAACTACGTGGGCGGCGACGTCGTCACCGGGGCCAACGACCCGCTGCAGATGGTCTTCCGCCCCCGCCTGGCGCTCGATCCGTACAGCACCGGCATCCCCGGTGTCTACCTGTGCTCGGCGGCAACGCCCCCTGGTGCAGGCGCGCACGGCCTGTGCGGCTACCAGGCCGCCCGCGCCGCGCTCCGCCGGCTCGGCGCCTCGTAGCGCGGCTTCCATGCAACGTTGGCGCCGCAGTCCTAAATAGCGAACCTGCGCGCCAAAGATCGGCTCGGCGGGCGGCGCTCGCTCGACTCCGAGGAGCTACGGCTTCAGCGGCTTCGGCTTGCCCGTGTAGGCGGGATCGGGCTGCAGCGGCGGGACCGTCCCGAGCTGCGGCCCCGGGGCGCCGAGGCTTCCCTCCGACGGGTACGCGTTGTCGCCCCGGGTGTCGCCACTGCCGGCCAGCTTCTTGATCAGCGCGATCTCCGTCGGGGTCATTTCCGTGAGTGTCGGGAAGTCCGACAGCGAGATCGGCGTGGTGATCAGCCCGAGATGGCCAGTCTGGTCCGTCGTGCTGGTCGCCGCGCTCATGTTGGAGAAGAACGACGCGATGTTGTCGCCCAGCGGCTGCACGTAGTTGACCAACGGATTCAGCTGCTGCACGGCCTGCTCGTACGGCGGGACGAAGCCGCTCGTCGCCTTCGCGAACGGCTTCAGCGCCGTGAACGTCGGCTGCGCGTCCTTGGAGAAGGTGGCGAGCGCGCTCAGCGTGCTGGTCGCTGCGACCGAGGCCGGTCGCAGCTCCTGCACGGCGGGGACGAGGTCTTCGATCGCGACCCGGAGGTTCGACATGACCGGCGTCGCGTCGGCGGAGAACGTGCCGAGCCGATCGGACGTCGTGCGCGCCTGCTGCAGGAAGGCGGGGAGCGCGGCGACCGTCGAGCGCAGGTCGGCGTTGCGGGCGGACACCGCGCGAGCGGTGGTGAGCGCGTCGTCGGTCAGCGCCTGGATCGCGCTGGCGCGTGCGCCCAGTGCCGCGGTGACGACGCCGAAGGAGTCGACCAGCTGCGAGACCTGCGCGCGCTCGTCGGCGAGCACGCGGGCGAAGCCCTGTCCGTCCTGCACGAGCGCGGTGGTCGACTCGATCGTGTTGTTCAGGTTCGTGCCGCCCTGGCCGGAGAGGCCGGTGCCGAGTCCCTGGAGTCCGTGCTGGAGGCCGGCCTGCTGCTTGGAGCCGAAGATCGAGAAGACGTCATCGTCCTGGACGGCCTGCCGGTCCTGGGAGACCACCAGCACGTGCGGCGAGGAGAGCGCGCCGCTCGATGGGGTCCCGGGGTTCAGCGACACGTAGTTCTCGCCGGCGACGCTCTTGGCGCGGACCAGCACGGTGCCATTGCGGTAGACGGGGCCGTACTGGGATTTGATCTGCATGTCGAGGGCGGTCAGCGAGCCCGCCTGCTTGATGCCGTTGACCTGGCCGATCAGCACCCCGGCCTCGCGCACGTCGGCGCCCGGAGTCAGCGCGATCGAATCATGGACGTCGGCCTCGAACGTGTACTGGGAGCCCTGCGGCAGGATGTGCGTCCCGACGCGCCCCAGGAGGTAGATGCAGATCCCGACCCCGATGACGATGAAGACGACCAGCCCCACGGCCCGCCTGACTCGCTCAGCGCTCATCCCGTCCTCCCCGGCGCGCCCGGCACGCAGCTCTGGGCGACCGTCTGTGAGGTGCCGGCACCGTTGATGTCCTGCAGGCCGGCCACCACGAGCCCGCGGATGATCACGCCGAAGCGGTCGTAGTACTTGCTGACCGACATCGTGTTCGTGAAGAACCGCTCCAGCGCTGGTTCACAGGGCAGGACGAGTCCGGTGATCGTGTTCGCCTGGGCGGGGAAGGCCTTCAGCCCCGTGAATGAGGACCTCAGCCCGGCGGCGGTGGGCCGCAGCGCGCTGACGAGCAGGTTCAGGTTCGGCAGCGGTGCGCGCAGCCGGGCGAGGGCCGGCTCGGCGGCACGGCCGAAGCGCTCCAGCCCGGCGAGCCCGGATGGCAGCTGGCGAGCGACCGGCTGCAGCGCTTCGAAGGCCGGATCGAGGTGGTTCTCGGTGGCGCGCAACGTCGTGAAGGTGCTCTCCAGCTGGCTCATCGTCGGTGCCAGCTGGCCCACGAGCGCGTTGACCGAGCTCTCGTTGTTGCCCAGCTCGGACAGCGTCGAGGCGCCGCTGGCCACGAGCTGACGCACCTGGGTGTCGCGCTGGCCGAGCGCGCCGGTGAGGAGCTCGAAGTTGTGGACGAGCTGGGCCGTCTCGGTCTGGCGGATCGATGTCTCGTAGGTGATCCGCTTGGCGGCGGCGAGGAACGGAGCGAGCTCGACGAGCGCCTGCTTGAAGCTGGTGCCACCGGCCGGGCCGAGCGCGGCGCCAAGCGTGTCAATCGACGCCTTCGCCGCAGCCCGGGTATTGGCGTTGAAGACATCGAGCACGTTCGAGATGTCGACCGGCACCTGGGTGCGCTGAGCGGGCAGGACGTCGTTGGCCGGCAGCGCTCCCGCGCTTGGCGTCCCGCGCGAGACGATGTCGAGGTACATGTCGTCCAGCGGCGTCTCGGGCCGCACGCGCAGCTGGGCGTTGCGGTACAGCGGCGCGTACTTGGGATCGATCGAGATCGTCGCGACCGGTCGCCCGCCCCGCAGGTTGATCCCGGTGATCCGCCCGACCGTGACCCCGGCCAGCCGCACGGTGTCGGCGTTCGGGACGACGCCGTGGGCGTTGTCGAGCAGCACCTGGCGCTGGTAGGAGCTCGACCACGGGAGCGAGACGCCGATGTTCTTCAGGATCACCGCGACGCACACGATCGCGATGATGATCAGCACGAGGAGCGCCGCCGCCGGGCCGGAGGCGCGCTTGACCTCCAGGACAAGACGTTCGCGGTCGAGCATTTTGGCCATGGCTACTTCGTGCCTCCCGCCCCGAGGGCGATCCGAGAGAGCAGACTGGTGACCGCCGAGCAGTTGGAGCGCTGCTGGCTCGTGGCGACCTGCCGGCAGGCGGAGTTGATCGCGTTCGTGCCGCCGCTCAGGCCGCCGAGCAACGTGCCGGCGTCCATCAGCTGGGCGACCGGGGTGCTCATCAGCACGGCGGCGCGGATCCGGTAGCCGGCGGTGTCGTAGCCGGAGCCGGCGCTGTTGAGCGCCGAGAATGTCGGGCCGATCGTCTCGTAGTCGAGCATCCCGGGGATCGGCGATGGGGCGTCGAGCCACGGCAGGATGTTGGAGTTCAGCCGCGTCAGGGTCGGCTGCAGCCCGTTCAAGAGCGGCGTCCCGGCGATGCTCGCCGCCTTCAGGTTCACGAGCGCCGGCTTGGCGTTGCGCAGCAGCGGCCGGGAGATGTCGAGCACGGCGTTCGCCTGCGTCAGCGCCGGTCCGAGCGCGCGCGACATCGGCGCGATCTCCCTCACCCCCGGATCGAGGTTGGTGACGAGCGGATCGAGGTGGGCGAGCGTTGTGTCGAGCCGCTTCCCCGTCACCTCCGCGGACTGCAGCGTGCCCGGGGACAGCTGCATCGCCTCGCCGAGATTCACGCGCTGGGCGTCGGTGGCGGCGAGCGTGGCGTCGGCCCCGGAGACGAGCGACTGGAGGTTCGACACGCTCGCGCCGAGCGCGGTGGCGGTCTTGGCCGTGTTGGCGACGAGCTTCGACAGGTCGCCGGAATCGACACCGCCGTACGGCTTCAGGCCCGCACCGACCGTTGTCAAATCGGGCAGCGCGTGAATCGAGGTCCCGATCTGCTTGGGCGCGCTCAGCGTGTTCGCCGTGCCGGCGATCATGCTCCGCTGCGCCTGGGCTGAGTTGCCGTTGTAGATCCTGGTGAGATCGTCGAACTCGACCTGGTAGGAGGTGTTCGACACGGGAATCGATCCGTGCAGCCGCGGCGCGTCGGGCGAGCCGGGGTTGAGGTCGACGTACACGGTGCCGCCGAGCACATCGCGCCAGCGGATGGCGGCGCTCGCGTCGCGGTGGAGGACGACGCCACCGCTCGTGATCTGCATCGTCACCTTCGAGGACTGCCTGGGGTTCGGTCCCGGGCTGACGCCGGTCACGATGCCGACGTCGACGCCGCCCACGCGAACCGGCGAGCGCGAGTCGACGTCGTTGGCCTTGGCGAAGTTGGCCGTGACCGTGTAGCCGCCGACCGAGTCGATGAACGGCAGCTTGTGGAAGACCGCGCCGGCGATGATCAGGATGGCGACGGTGAGGAAGATCGCTCCCGTGCGCAGGGGATGCTCGATGCTGTGCGCCTGAACCGGATCGAGCAGATTGCGGACGTTCCGTTTCATGGCACGACCGTCACGTTGTCGGTCTGCGACGTCGCGGTGCACGGCGCGGGGTAGGCGTCGGCGCCGTGCGGGAAGTTCCCCGGGTTGTCGGCGTCGGTGATCTCGGTGCTGTCTTCCACCAACGCGTCGTTGCGGAAGCTGTTGACGTTCCGGCCGAGACCGGGCTCGGTGGCGGTCAGGTCACCGCTCGGATCGTAGTTGCCGGGCACGCCCCACTCGAGCATGCTGCGCCAGTTCGATGCCCAGTTCAGATAGTCGCAACTGTGCGCGGCGAGCGTCTGCAGCGGCGACATCTGGTTGCTCAGCAACCGCACGCTCGGCGACAGCGCCGGGTAGACCGTGTTGAACATCGAGTCGGCCGATGGGACCGCGGCGTCGATCGACCGCAGCAGCGGCAGCGTTCGCCGCAGCGATGGGGTGGCCGTCTTCAGGAACGTGGTAGCGGCGCGCAGCGCGGCCGGCGCGGGTGCGGTGAGCTTGACCGTGGCGCGGGCGAAGCCGGTCATCTGGTCGAGCAGCGGCTGGGACTCGGCCAGGCCGACCCGCAGCGCGCCGAGCGAGCTCGGCGCGACGTCGAGCGTCGACTGGAGGTTCGCGCGCTCGTCGGCGAAGTCCTGGAGGACCTGGGCCTGGGGTGCGAAGCCCGCGGCGAGCTGCGTGCGCACGGGTTCATAGGCGGCCGCCATCGACTCGGCCGACGGCACGAGCCGTGCCGCTGACCCGGGCCGCGCGAGGATCGCGTTCCACGTCGCTTCCATGTGCTGAAGCTCGGGCGCGGTGAAGGTCAGGGCCTCGTTGATGCCCGTGCCTCGGCCGAGGAAGCCCTCGCCGAGCCCGGTCACGCTGTTCGTGAGGCCGGTCCGTGCCGGCGGCGTGAGGCCGTTCAGCAGGGTCTGCGTGTCGACCGCCGTCGAGGTGCGGGACACCGGCATCGTCGCGCCGCCCTGGAGCACGGTGCCGTGCGGGTTCGGCGTGACCTCGACGTACTTGGCGCCGATCGGGTTCTTCTGGCGGATGCGGGCCGTCGCGTCGCTCGTCAGCTTCTGCGTGCCGGGGAACATCTGGAGCTTCAGGACCGCCAGGCCGTGCTGGTAGGAGATGTGCGACACCTGGCCGACGTCGCGCCCGGCGATGTCGACCGTCGCGAGCAGGTCGATGTTCGACGCGTTGGAGAAATCGGCGTTCACGTAGTAGTAGGAGATGAGCGGCACCCCGCGCGGCGCCACCGCGGCGAGGTAGATCAGCGCGGCGAGCAGCAGCCCGGCGACGAGCGCCGAGATCAGAATCGTCGGTCGTGACGCGCGGTGGCTCGCTGTGCGGTTGAACGTGCGGGTCATTTCTTCAACAGGTAGCCGAGCAGCGAGGACAGCGACGAGCCGGCCGACGCGAGCCCGCCCGTGGCCTTCTGGACGGTGCCGGCGGCCGCCGCACCGGCGGCGGCGAGCGTCTTGTGCGTGGCGCCGAGGGCACCATTGACGATCCCGCCGATGGTGGTCCCGATGCCCTTCAGCGGGTTCTGTGCGGCCGGAGCGGCCGGCGTCGATGGCGTCGACGGTGCCGACGGGGTCGTGGAGCTCGGTCCCTTGTGGCTATGAAGCGCACCGATGCCCTGGAGGCTCTTCGGGACGCCGATGTCGTTCAGCAGCCCTTGAATCGTGGTGGAGGTGAGCGTGAAGCCGAACCGGAAGTCGTGGCCGGCCGCGTCATACCCCATCGTCGACCGGGCCCAGCCCTCCATCGTCCCGAACGTGTTCTGCGCGCCGCCGTTGTTGGCGAGCATCGTCGTGATCGGGATCAGCGCCCGGGTCGCGTAGGACGACAGCTGGGTGGTGAGGGGCTCCAGCGCGCGGACGACCGGGGTTCCCACATCGGCCAGCTTCTGGAGCGACGGCGCGACCGTCGAGACCTCGTCGAGCGTCGGGATCGCCGCGTTGGCGAACGCGGGGATCTCCACGAGCGCCGTCTTCAGCGCGGGAGCGCTGGCGCGCAGGCCGTCGGCCGCGGGGGCGAGCGGGATCGCCGCGCCCTGGAGCGTGGCAAGCGTGGAGCGCGCCTGCGCCAGCGTGCCGGGCGCCGCCTGCACGGTCGAGCCGAGCTGGGTGCGACGGGTCTGCAGCGCGCTGAACGCGCCGTTGGCGCTGTTGACGAGCTGGCGCAGCTGGCCGCGCTGGGCCGCGACCTCGCCGACGACGCGGCTGGAGTTGTCGACGAGTGCGCCGATCGCCTGCTGGTTGGCCGACAGCTGGTTCAGCAGGGCGGTCGTCGCGGGCAGCGTCTGCGGGAGCTGCGCGAGCACCGCTGTGAGGTCCTGACCACGCCCGACGAGCGCCTGGCCCTGCTCGTCGAGGAACGTCCGCAGCGCGCCCTGGGCGTTCGCGTCGAGCGAGTTCAGCACGTCGTCGAGGCGAACCGACACGCTGGAATTCTGGATCGGGATCGTGGCCCCGGAGCGCTCAGGGTTGGCGCGGTAGTCCCCGCGCGTGAGCGCGAGCAGCCGCTCGCCGAAGAAGCCGTCGATCTGGACCTGCGCGGTGGCACCGCGGCCGATCGGTGTGGCGGTGGAGTTCAGGTGCACGGTCGCGACGGCCTGGCTGTGCTTGTTGACGGTCAGGCTCGCCACGCTGCCGACCGTGGTCCCGTTGATGTTCACGTTGGAGCCGCTCTGCAGGCCACCCGCGTCGGCCATCACGACGCGCACGGAGTAGCCGGTGTAGCTGCGCTGCAGGTACGCGATCAGGCCGACGATCACCACGAGGGCGAGCACGGCGGCCACGACGCGCGGGCGGGCGACCGCGCGGACGAGGCCGGTCATTCGCCGCCCGCCTTGGCGTTGTTGGGGGCGACCAGCGAGCTCGGGTTGACGCCGCACTGCGGGTCAAAGTACGGGTGGCCCTGATTCAATCCGGGCGGCCGCGGGAAGGCGTAGGACAGGCCGGGGTCGGCGGCCAGCGCCGCCTGGGGATCAAGGATCGTGCCGGCGTACAGGCCCGGCATCACGGTCAGCGGGAACGCGCGGGCGTAATGCCCCTTGTCGGCGTAGTTCTTGGCGGCACCGCCCCACGTCGAGAAGAAGCCGACGATGTCGGGCGTGTACGGCCGCAGGCATGCGGCCATCGGCGCGAACGTCCCGAGCGCCTTGCCGGCCGACGGCATCACCGTCGTCGCCGTCTTCAGGAACTTCGTGACCGTCGGAGCCGAGCTGATCCCGACGTTCAGCGTGCTCGTGGCGAGCGGTGCGACGGTGCGCAGCGTGGTCAGGGCGGCGCGCGCGGTGCCGGCCAGCCGGGCCAGCGCCGGCGCGCCGGGGCGGAGGTCGTTGACGAGCGTGGTGAGGTCGCCGAGCGAGGTGTCGAGCCGGCCGAACGTCGTGTCGGTCTGCGCGAACGCGGGCGCGGCGAGCTGCAGCGCCTGCTGCTCGGCGGCGGTGTGCGCGGCGAACGCGCCGAATGTGCCGGCCGCATGGGTCACCAGGTCGCCGAGCTGGGTGCTGCGCTGGGCGAGCGCGGTCACGGTGCGGTTGCCCGCGGTGGCGAGCGTCTGGAGGTCGTACGTGTTGGCGGACAGCTCCTGCATCAGGTCGGCCGTCTGCCCCAGGCCGCTCGGCGCCGCGCTCAGACCGGCCTTCAACGCCGGTCCTTGGCCACGCAACGTCGCCCCGAAGTTGTCGACGAGCGCGCCGGTCTGGCTTGCGGTGCCGCCGCTGAAGAGGTTGTAGACCTGGTCGAGCTCGAACGCCGACTGGTCCGGCTGGGCGGGCAGAATCGCGCCGTTGTGCAGCGGTGGGTTGCCCTTCGGGCCGGGGATCAGCTCCGTGTAGCGCCCAAGATAGGCCGTCGTGGAGCCCCACCGCGCGGCGGCGTAGGTTCCCTGCGGCAGCGGCCACACGTTGCCGTTGCTGATCCGCAGGGCGACGAGCGCCTCGTTGGCGTTCACGAGCTTGATCGACGCGATCTCGCCGACGGGCCGGCCGGCGATCCGCACCTGCTGGCCGGGCGTCATCTGGATCGCGTTGGTGAACGGCGCGTACACCGTCCAGCTCTGCCCGCCACCGAGCGCGGCGACGAGGATCAGGACGACGACGACCGCGGCCACGCCGCTGGCGGCCCAGGGGACCCAGCGGGTACTCCTCCGCGTACTCCTCCGCGTTGCGGACACGTCAGCCCCCGAACGGGTAGTTGGCGCCGCGGCTGTAGAAGATTTCGGACCAGAACGCCCCGATGACGTGGACCATCACCATGTTGGCCATCATCGAGCGGGCGACCGCGTTGCCCACGCCGACAGGCCCACCTCGCGCCTTGAACCCGTAATACATGCCGATCAGCGAGACCGTCAGCGCCATCGACATGATCTTCACCATCGATTGGAGGCTGTCCGATAACCCCTGACCGGACCAGTAGCCCTGGAAGTATCTGGCCGCGGTGAGCACATGGACCTGCAGGACGGCCGCCAGCCAGCCTCCCGCCAGCCCCGACATCAGGCACAGGACGTAGACGACGGGGACGTAGATCATGATCGCCAGCAGCCGCGTCCCAATCACGTAGCGCATCGGATCCATGCCGATCGACTCCAGCGCGTCGATCTCGTTGGAGATCCGCATCGAGCCGATCTCCGCCACGAGTCCGCACCCGACCTTGGCCGAGAAGATGTAGCCGAACATGTAGGGGAACATCTCGCGGATGCCGCACGGCACCTCCAGGAAGCCGAGGAAGCTGCCGGCGCCGAGCGGTTTCGTCAGATAGACGAAGAACAGCGCGCACTCGCCGCCGATCACGGCCACCATCGCGCACAGCACCAGCGTCGAGCCGACGACGAGGATCCCGATCTGGCGCAGGACCTCGGCGAAGTAGCGGAACGATGCGGGCGCGGCGGCGATCGCGCGGCCCGAGAAGGTGGCGAGGTCGCCGACCTCCTCGATCGGCCGCAGGAAGGCCGGCGTGTCGCGCGCCGGGGGTGGCGTGAACTGTGCGGTGGCCATCGTTAGCGGAGCGCCACCGATTGCGGGAACAGGCTCAGGTACGTGGAGTTGAAGGCGAAGTTCAAGATCCAGACGAGCGCGAAGGAGAGCACCACGGCCTGATTGACCGCGCGTCCCACGCCGCGCGAGCCGCCGGACACGTTCATGCCCTTGAAGCAGCAGACGATCCCGACGATGAATCCGACGACCACCGTCTTGATCAGGAACGAGAAGATGTCGATCGCCGAGTAGCTGTAGGCGGCGGCGGTCTTGAACGCTCCCGACTGGCCGCCGTAGGCCACGTACGCGAGCTGGATCCCGTAGTACTCGACGAAGATCACGAGCACGCCGAGCGCCGGCATCAGCAGCGTGATGGCGAGCACGCGCGGCGCCACCATGCGTCGCATCGCGTCGATCCCCATGACCGCCATCGCGTTCAGCTCATCGCGCACCTTGCGGGCGCCAAGGTCGGCGCAGATCGCGGTGCCGATCACCCCGGCGACGACCATGCCGGTCACCCAGACGGCCTGCTCGCGAATTGTCGCGGCGCCCAGAATGGATGCGACGCGATTGATGTCGCCGAACGTCTCGCCGAACGCCGTGCCCTGCAGACCCGGCGCGCCATACCCGAACACGAAGGCCGAGACGGCGACGGGGAACCAGGCGCGCTTCAGCAGCAGCCACGCCTGATCGATGAACTCTCCGCCCCAGCTGAACGGCGGCGTGAACAGCGCGCGCAGCGTGGCGAGCGTGAACTGGACGAGCTCCCAGGTCAGCGAGGTGGAGCGGATCAGCGCGGACTCGCGGCGCGGCAGCGGCGGCGGCTCGTCGAGGATCGGCGCGCGCGGCTGAACGGTGGTGGGCGATGTCTGGGTCGCCATCGCTCACTCCATCCCGAGCGGACCGTCGGCGGCGCCGGACAGGAACTGGCGTACGAACGGGTTTTCGGAGTTGAACATCCGCTCCGCGTCGCCGGATTCGACGATCCGCCCCTTCCACAGCACTGCGATGTACTCGCCGAGCCGGCGGGCCGAGGCGATGTCGTGGGTGATCACGATGTACGTACCGCCGTTCTCCTCGTGGACTTTTCGAATGAGGTCGCACAGCAGCGCCGTGCGGACGGGGTCGAGGCCCGAGTCCGGCTCGTCGAACATGACGATCTTCGGCTCCAGCACGAGCGCCCGGGCGAACCCGGCGCGCTTCTTCATGCCGCCGGAGATCTCGGCCGGCATCCGGGTGGCCGCGGCCGAGAGCCCGACCTCCTCCAGTCGGCGGCCGACGATCGTGCGGATCTCGTCCTCGGACTTGTTCGTCTGCTCGCGCAGCGGGAAGGCGACGTTGTCGAACACGTTCATGGAGCCGAACAGCGCGCCGTCCTGGAACAGGATCCCGAAGTCTCGGCGCATCTCGAACAGCTCCGAGCGACGCCGATTCGGCA
This sequence comes from Solirubrobacteraceae bacterium, assembly GCA_035552615.1. Taxonomy (GTDB): domain Bacteria; phylum Actinomycetota; class Thermoleophilia; order Solirubrobacterales; family Solirubrobacteraceae; genus Palsa-465. The sequence continues at coordinate 43,960 of DASZLC010000091.1, read as the reverse complement.
CCGACTTGCCGTGCACGAGGATGTCCCCGTGGTCGGGGAACATGAGCCCGATCAGATGGTTGATGAGCACCGACTTGCCGGTGCCCGAGGGGCCGAGGATGACGGTGATCATGCCCTCGGGAATGCCGAGGTTCAGCCCGTTCAGGACGCGGTTGCGCCCGAACGCCTTGTAGACATCGATGCACTCCACCGACCAGAAGTCACCGGGCCGCGACTCATCGACGCGCAGGGCCCCGCTGTGCAGCTCGTAGCTGAGCGCCTCGTCGAGCAGGCCACGGTTGCGCGGATCGTCGGCGTCGTGACGCGATTCGACGTCGACCTCAAGGATCCGGTCCGGATTCTCGGGCGACCACAGCTCGTCGCCGACGCTGGTCGTGTTACGCGTGTGGTACTGCTCGGCGAGCGGCCTCAGCACCGGGACCACGCGGAGGAACTTGCGCACCGGCCCGGTCGTCCGGACCCGGCCGTTGGCGATCGCCATCGGCAGCTGGAACTCCTGCGTGTACAGCTGGGCGAGGTCGTAGCTGGCCACCGTCATGGTCGCCTCGGCGTCGCTGTCGCCGCCACGCTGCACGACGATCGGCACCCGGTCAAACTGCAGCGTCACCGACAGATCGGTCTCGTCGGCGAGAATCACCTCGACCGTCGTTTCGGCGAGCGACAGCCGGTGGGAGATGTCCGGGTCGCTGCCGGCGTCCTCGATCATCGCCGCGAACTCCTCCAGCGCGCGCTCGGACTCTGCATGCGCCGTCGACTGCTCGGGGGAGGCGGCGAGCCAGTGGCGCGCGGCGATCTGCTCGGAGCGGAACCGCTGCGCCGCTTCGGCGCTCGCCGGGTCCTTCAGCACCTCGTCGGTGGCCTCCGGATGCCACGGCTGGCCGACCCCGCCGTAGTCGTGCAGGAGCCGGTCGAGGATCGTCGCGATGTAGGAGAACAGGAACGCGTCGGCGGCCGCGCCGATGCGCTGCATGCGCCGGGGGTCGGAGACGTGCTCGGGAAGCTCGAGCGCCAGCACCTGGCGGAACATCGCCACGGCGTACTGATAGGAGCGGATGACCGTGTCGTAGCCAAGGCCTCGCCGGCGCTGGTAGCGCGCGTACTCGATGGCCTGAGCGGGAGTCTGGTTGGCCGAGGCCGGCAGACCCGCACGCAGCATCGAGAAGATCTCGCGCATGTTGGCCTCGCAGCTGGCGCGCGTGACCTCGAGTGCCGGGCGATCCTCCGGCGACCCGAGCCGTGGCTCGGACTCGTGGATGTGCTTGGCCATCGCCACGCCGAACGGCCCCAGCACGTCGATGAACAGGGTCGCCAGCGAGCGAAGAGAGTCGGCGTCCTCCTGCGTGATGCCGGTAGGCGATTGCGCAACCATCTCGGCCGAGATATCCGTCACTGGTCTCCCTCTCTCATCCTGCCTAGGACGAGCGCTCCGCACGCTCGCACGGAGAGTGGCAACTGCGGAGGGCACGCTCTTAGTCGGCTCATCACAAGAAATTTGGTCGGCGGGTACAAGCGGCTCTCACGGCCGAACCGGGCCTTGAACGTCCGTGTTCGCGTCTGCACCGGGCTACGCCCCCGGTAGCGCGCGGCCCAGCCACCCCTCGTAGAAGCCCTTCAGGTCGGGCAGGTACTCGTGGACGACCGGGTAGCCGGGCGTCACCGCCTCGGTCTCCAGCAGCGCGCCGGAGATCGGGCAGTAGTACTCGCGCAGCTCCATCCAGCGGCCCTCGGGGTGGGACAGGCGCGGGTAGATCTCCTGGTAGAGCTCGTCGGTGTCGCGGACGAACACCGGGGCGTGCATCTTCCAGTTCTGATCCCAGCGGCAGAAGTCGTGACCGGCGTCGGTGCGGATCACGAGCTCGCCGTCGCCGCGGCGGCGCACGATGTTCAGGCCCTCGCCGAACGGCAGGACGATCGGGTCCTCGTAGGCCACGCGCTCCTGGAGCAGCGCCACCCACATGTCGAAGCGGTCGGGATCCTTGTGCCCGGACTGGATCTCGTGCACGGAGCGCCGGCTCAGCTTCTCGTCGAGCAGGTCGGCCAGCAGCTCCTTGGTCATCGCGCTGGACACGGGCACCTCCGTCTCGCCCTCGGGCACGAACGCCCGCGCCTGGGCCAGGAAGGCCCGCGCCGACTCCTCCGGGGTGACCTTCCCCGGTTCCGCCTTCGCGGCGGCCACCGTCGGCGTGATGACGTCGAAGTCGAAGTCCTCGGGGAGATCCCAGAAGCCGCGGAACTCGGCGGCGAACTCCGGCCCGAGCCGCATCGACTCGGCGTACATGCACTTCACCGGCTCGATCAGATCCTGGTCAAGGATCCGCTGGCGCTGCCCGGACCACCACTCGGCGGCCGGGCGCGCGCGCTCCAGCCGCCGCCGGCGGGCGCCGTCCCGGTCGTCCGTGGCGTAGGCGCGCTCCACCCACTCGCGGGTCATGTGTCCGCCGCTCACGTCGTCCTGGAGGGCGTCATCGGCGCGCAGCAGCGGGTCGCCGAGACCGCCCCCTCCCCGGCCCGATGACAGATAGATGTCGCCGCTCTTCACCGCCTGCATCAGCGTGAACGGGTCCTGCTTGATGACGTGCTCTCCGCCGAAGGCGTTCAGGGCCAGCTCCTCGCCGGAGACGTCGGCGACCGGGTAGGCCTCGCCCGCCTGCGCTTGCTCGTAGATGTCGGAGCCGAAGACGTTGTGCACGTAGCACTGGGCTCCGGGGTAGCCGCCGAACAGGCCGGGCGAGGTGAACATCCCGCCGCAGCCGATGTTCTCGATCTCGAAGTCCGGGGTGCCGTGGATCAGGAACAGCGTCTCGAACGAGGAGCCGCCGCGGTGGCGGCCAATCCCGCCGGTGTAGGGCTTGATCCGCCGTCCCAGGTAGATCGCCGGCATCACCAGCTCCCACATCTCGACGTCGCCCATGTCCCCTTCGGGGTTGAACACGGCGGCGCCGTAGTCGAGCCCGTCGAGGATGTACTTGCCTCCCTGCCCCTGGGCGCCGATCTCGAAGTTCATGAACCCCGACACCTGCCCGTACTGATCCAGTCCGCCGCCCTGGGCGACGTTGCCCGAGACGGTGTAGGTGGAGACGATCTCCTCGATGTAGCCCCGCGACTGCAGCGCGCGACTGATCGCCCGCAGGTACCCGGTGGACGTGGTGAACATCGGCATCCACGGGAACGACGACGAGCACGGCGCATCGCCGAGGTCGGCCCACGTGCCCGGCGTCAGCTTCAGGCCGGTGGCGTAGTAGGCGCCGTCGTTGATCTTGTCGTTGCAGATCAGCGTCTGGGTGAACAGGATCCACTGCATTCCCTGCTGGGCGGCGGGCGTCGCGTTGAACGAGTGCCAGCCCCACGCCGAGCAGCCGCGCAGGTCGGTCGTCCACTGGCCGTCGCCGTCGACCACGGCCTCGTAGCAGCCGTGCATGATCTGGTCCCGGCGCGCCCGCTTGGGCATCTCCGTCTTGTCGGCATAGCGCGCCTCGTTGAAGCCGGCGGAGCGGTACCGGCCCGGGATCAGCAGCGAGCGAGCGCGGTGCTTGAAGGAGCGGCGCCCGTCCTCGATCGCCTCGCGCATGAACTGCTTGAAGTCCTCGATCCCCTCCTCCAGCACGAGCCGCTCGACGGTGTCGCGAATCATGTGGCAGCCGGCCAGGCGAGTGCGCTCGTCGAGGACGTACAGGCCGGGTGCGCGCGACTGCATCGACACGCGCTTCCAGTGCCATTGCGCGATCGTGTCGCGCTCGCCGATCTTCATGCAGTGCAGATCGATGCCGTCATCGAACCGGGTGGTCGGCGCCACGCAGACGCCACCCGGCGTCGAGGCGCCGATGTCCATCACGTGGATCACGCCGCCGCCCCAGGCGATCAGCTCGCCCTCCCAGAAAATCGGGACGAACGTCTGGACGTCGGCGTTGTGCACGTCGCCGAGCGTCGGCTGGTTGTTGGCGAAGACGTCCCCCGGGGCGATCCTCGGGTTGTCCTCCCACCCGTTGCGGACCATGAACTTGATGGCCTCGCTCATCGTGTGAACGTGCACGATGATGCCCGTCGACAGGGCCACGTTGTCACCCTCGGGCGTGTACAGGGCAAAGCAGATCTCGCCGAGCTCGCGGACGATCGGGCTGGCGCTGATGTTCAGCGCCGTCTCGCGGGCTGAGACCATGCCGCCGCGGACGCGTGAGAACAGCTTCTCGAAGCGCAGCGGATCGGCGCTCTTCATGGCCATCGTCTGAAGGCCCATGTAGTGGCCGGTCTCGGCAAAGGCCCGCTCAGAGTCGTCGAGCATCTGCTTCAACGTCCGGCCGTCCCAGCCGATCGGGTCGCGCGTGTCGGGCTCATGGAGCTGCTGGCGGGTGGTTTCGATCGTGGCCATCAGCTCAGGCCTCCTTTGTTCTCCAGATGGAAGATGCCGTGCTCGTCGAGCCAGGCGTCGCGGTCGGGCGGGATCGGGAACGTGGTCGACTCGGCCTCCAGCACCGCCGGTCCGTCCAGCCGGTGGCCGGGGCGGACGTCGCTCATCTCGTAAATCGGGGTGTCGACCCACTCCTGACTCCAGAACACGCGCCGGGTCGCCTTGCTCGGCGGGGTGCCGGACTCGGCCTGGAGCGTCGGCAGCGCCGGACGCTCGACCGGCACCGATCCCTTCACGATCGCCTGCGCGATCAGGTAGCCGAGCTCGGGCGAGGACGCGGCGCGGGCGTAGGTCCGGGTGTAGGTGCGCTCGAACGCCTCGCACAGCGCCGCGGCGTCCTCGTCGCTGGCCAGCTCGGCCAGCGGCGAATCGACCTCGATGTCGACGAGCTGGCCGTTGTACTGCATCCGCACCATGTGGGTGAAGACGACCGACGCGGGATCCTGGCCGGACTTGGCGAACTCGGATCGCACGCGATCCTCCAGCTCGCGCCACGCCCCGCTGACCATCTGCACCGTTGCCGCCCGCTGCTCCGGCGTCTGGCCCGGGAGCAGCGGCAGGTCGACCTGGCGGTCAAAGCGGTATTCGAACTCCGCGCAGGCGCAGCCGAAGGCGCTGAACCCGGCCGCCCATTCGGGGATCAGCACCTGCTGATAGGGCACGCCGGCCGTGTAGCCGGCCACGTGCAGCGGGCCGCCACCGCCGTAGCACAGCAGCGAGAAGTCACTCGGCGCGTAGCCCTTGCCGAGGATCCGGCCGACCGCCTCGTTGCGCAGCTGGGACTCGAACAGCTCGATCACGCCGGCCGCCGCGTGCTCGGCCGAGAGCCCGAGCGGTCGGGCCACCTGGCGCTCGACCTCGGCCCGCGCCCGCTCGACGTCAAGCGTGACCTGGCCGCCGAGGAAGTAGTCGGGGTTCAGGCGGCCGAGGATCAGGTTCAGGTCGGTGATCGAGACGGTGTCGACGCCGCCCTGCGGCCACGCCGTCCCAATCGCGGCGCCAGCCGAGTCCGGGCCGATCTCCGGGCGCCCGGCCGATGGGTCGATCCGCACGAACGAGCCGCACCCGGCGCCGACCGAGTCCATCTGCACCAGCGGCATGTTCAGCATGAACTTCGCCATGTTCGGCGTCGAGTTGATCTCGTACTTCTTGCCCACGAGCAGCGCGAGGTCGAACGACGTGCCGCCGATGTCGGTGCACAGCACGTTGTTCAGGCCGATCTCGCCGGCCAGCCAGCGCGCGCCGACGACGCCGCCGATCGGTCCTGAGACCAGCGTCGTGGCGAGCTGGTCGGCGTCGATCGAGATCGTCCCGCCGTGGCTGGCCATGACCCGCAGCTCGAACCCGGCGCCGGCCTCTTTCGTGCGCTCGCGCACGGAGGACAGCGTCCGCCGCGAGGGCTCGGCCGCGTAGCCCTCGATCACGGTCGTGTTCAGGCGCGGGAAGTCGCGCCGGCTCGGGTACAGCTCGGAGGAGATGAACAGCGGGCAGCCGCCGTTGGAGCCCCGCCGGGCCTTCTCTTCCTCCAGGATCTGCCTCACCCGCTGCTCGTGCGCCGGGTTGCGGTAGGAGTAGATCAGCGACACGCAGATGCCCTGAACACCGGCGTCGAGCAGCGCCACGGCGGCGGCGCGGACGTCCTGCTCGCGCAACGGCAGCACCTCGTTGCCGAACAGGTCGAAGCGGCCGCGCACGCCGAACACGCGCTCACGCGGGACAAGCGGCGGGTTGTGATGGTGGGTGGCGATGTGCAGCCGGTCGGCGTAGGAGTAGCCGAGGTAGGACTGAATCCCGCGCTCCATCTGCAGCGCGTCCTCCTGCCCGGCGGTGACGATCACGCCGACATCGAGGCCGGTGCGGCTGAGCAGCCGGTTCAGCATCGCGGTGCCGCTGAACACCCCCGAGCGGATCCCCGGGAAGGCGTCCTTCACGGTCGTGCCCCACTGCCGCATCGCATCCTGGGCCGACAGCATCAGCCCGCGGCTCTCGTCGTCGGGGGTCGTCTGGGCCTTGCCGACGACGAACTGCCCCGACTGCTCGACGAAGAACGTGTCCGTCATCGTGCCGCCGGCATCGATCGCCAGCACCCGCGGGGTCGGGGTGCTACTGGGTGCGATTGCCACGCCGTGCTCCTCTCTCGGATCTCGGCGCGCAGCCTCCCACCGGCCGGCCATCGTGACGTGTGACGAGATGACCCAATCGAGCACCGCGGGTGTGACGCGGCATTACACTCCGGCAGGGACGAGGGAGGTCTAATCGACGTGCTCGACATGACCGCTGTGCAGCCGGCATCTCTGACAGGTGACCGCCATCGCGTGGCGCGGGAGATCGTCGGCTCGCTGCACGCCAGCGCGCCCGAGATCGGCGGCACGATGGCCAAGCACCTGCACGCCACGATTCCCGAGCTGCACGCCCCCGACGAGCAGGCGATCTACGAGGAGACCGAGGCGAGCTGCACCGCGAACATGGAGCAGCTGCTCGGGCTGCTGGCGCGCGGCGAGCCGGCCAGCGCGATGGTCGTCCCCGAGCCCGCGCTGCGGTACGCGCAGGGTCTGGTGCGGCGCCGGATCCCGCTTGACGTGCTGCTGCGCGCCTACCGGGTCGGGCACGCCCACCTGTGGAACCTGACGGCGCGGCGCTTCCGCGCTGAGATCCTCCGCGAGGCAGAGCTGCTGCCGTCGCTGGAGGCCTCGGCGGCCTTCATGTTCGAGTACGTCGACCTGATCTCCGCCGATCTCGTCGCCGCCTACCACGTCGAGCGCGACCGGTGGGTCCGTTCGGCGGCCGCGGTGCGGGCCGAGACCGCGCGCGCGATCATCGAGGGCGGCGTCGAGAACGAGACGAGCGCCGGCGCGCGCCTTGGCTACGAGCTGCGCCGCCCGCACATCGCGGCGATCCTGTCCATCGACTCCGGCGCCGTCGCCGACCCCGACCTCTCCCTGGAGCACGAGGCGCTGTCGGCCGCCGCCGCGCTGAACTGCGCCGACGTGCTGGTGATCCCGGCCGGCGCGGCGGTGCTGTGGGCCTGGTTCGCCCTGCCCGAGCGACCAGGCGCGGACGCGCCGGCGGCGCTCGAGTCCCACCGGCCGAGTGCCGGCGTGCGGATGGCCGTCGGGCGCCCGGCGTTCGGCGCCGACGGCTTCCGCATCACCCACCTGGAGGCCCAGCACGCCGCGCGCTTCTGGTCGGCGGTTGGCAGCACCGTCTCCTACCGGGCGATCGAGGTCGTGTCGCTGCTCGCCGCCGACATCGATCGCGCGCGGCGGTTCGTCCACGCCGAGCTCGGGCCGCTGGCGACGGCGACGGAGTCCGCCGCCCACGCCCGCCAGACGCTCTTGGCCTTCCTCACCTGCGGCGAGAGCCACACCCGGGCCGCCGAGCTCCTGCACATGCATCACAGCAGCGTGTACAAGCGGGTCCGCCGCGCCGAGGAGCAGCTGGCCGGCCCGATCGCCGCCCGGCGGGTCGAGCTGACAAACGCCCTGATGCTGGCGCAGGCGCTCGGGCCCGAGGTGCTCTCGACCGCGTGATCGCGGCTCGCTGCAGCGCGTGATCGTGGCTCCGCGCCAGGGCGATTGTGCGCTCGCCCCAACCCGCGCCGAGCCGTCGGTGACGATCATCGGCGCATGACCATGTGCGACTTGTTCGCCGCGACGGTGGAGCGGCACGGCGACACGGTGGCGCTCCGCACGCTCGACGGGCGCGCCTGGACATGGTCGCAGTACGGAGCGGCGGCGGGCGAGGCGGCGGCCGGGCTGGCCGGGCTGGGGCTCGCCCACGGCGACGTGCTGGCCTGCTGGCTGGGTAACCAACCGCCGCTCCATATCGTCGACGCGGCGGCGCTGGACCTTGGCGCCGCCTCGCTGTCGCTGTACCCCAGCGCCACCGTCGAACGCGCCGAGCGCGTGCTGGCCGACGCCGGGGCGCGGATCCTCGTCACCGAGCCCGCCCACGTCGAGCGAGCGATCGCCGTCCGGGCACGCGGGCGCACCGCGATCGATCACATCGTCTGCACCGGCGGCGACGCCCCGCAGGCGCTCGGCTGGGACGAGATGCTCGACGCCGCCCCGGCCGGGTTCGATCTGGAGTCCCGCCGGCGCGCCGTCGCGCCCGGCGACCTGGCCGCGCTGATCTACGCCCCGGACGCCACCGACCGTGTCGCGCTGACCCACGCCGCCGTCGCGCGGCAGAGCATCGCGCTGCGCGAGCGGCTCGCCCTCCCCGACGGCATCGACGTGCTCTCCACGCAACCGCCGGCCGGGATCGCCGCCCGGATCTTCGGCCGCTACCTGCCGATCCTCGCCGGCTGGGCCATCACCTGCTGCCCGGATCCGCGTGTCCTCGCCGCGGCGATGCGGCGGGCCCGCCCGGGCTTCTTCGGCGGCCCGCCGCGGGCCTGGGAGCGGCTGCGTGCCGCCGTGCGGGCCGGGGCCGACGAGCTGGAGCGGGCCGCGCTGACGCAGGCGATCGAGCGCACGAGCCGCGGCGCCGGCCCCCAGCAGGGCGAGTTCCAGGCGATGATCCGCCAGCGGATCGGCTTCGATCGGCTGCAGGTGGCGATCGTCGGCGCGGCGCCGTGCCCGCCCGAGCTGACCGCGTTCTGGCACGCCTGCGGGGTGCCGCTGACCGAGCTGTACGCCAGCGAGAGGTGCGGCGCGGTCGCGGTCGCCGCCCCCGGTCAGGCCCGGCTCGGGACCGTCGGTCCCCCGCTGCCCGGGTGCGACGTGCGAATCGCGGCCGACGACGAGATCCTGGTGCGCGGCCCGGCGGTGTCAGGCGCGGCCGACGCCGGCTGGCGGCATACCGGCGACGCCGGTTCGGTCGACGCCGACGGCCACCTGCGCGTGCTCGACCGGCTCGACGAGCTGATCGTCTCGGCGGCCGGGACCCGCATGTCGCCGGCGTCGATCGAGGCGACGGTCCGGTCCGAGTCGACGCTGATCGGCGAGGCCTGCGTGATCGGCGACGGGCGGCCGTTCAACGTCGCGCTGCTCACCCTGGCGCGGCGAGGACGGGGTCCCCGGGTCGTTGAGGCGGTCGCCGCCGAGGTGGCGCGGGCCAACGCCCGCCTGTCGGAGGCCGAGCAGATCAAGCGGTTCGCGCTCGTCAGCGACGAGTGGCCGGCGGACGGCGAGGAGCTGACGGCGACGATGAAGCCGCGCCGCCGGGCGATCGCCGCCAAGTACGCCAGCACGATCGACGCCCTGTACGAGCCGGGCGAAGAGGCGATCAGTTTGCATGCCAGGTTGACACGCGCCAGCGAGAATGGGTTAAAGTCCGCTCAGTCGGGAGAGAGGACGATCTGGAATGCGAGTAGCAGAGAGACGGCGTGAGGTGCCCTCACACGGAACTCGGTCGCTGATTGAAGACGTCGTGGCCGAGATGAGCGCGCAGCTCGACGAATCGGCCACGATGGTCACGGACGAGATTCACCGCGCCTGCCAGGGAGAGCTGGGCGACGACCTGTACCTGGCGACGCGGCAGAGCACGCGGGCCAACCTCGGGCTGATCACGACGCTGATCGCCGAGAACTCCCCGCCGACGAACTTCACCGCCCCCGAGGAGGCGCTGTCGTACGCCCGCTCCTACGTGCACGAGGGGCTCAGCTTCGACCTGCTGATCCGTGCCTACCGCGAGGGCGAGCACGCCTACACCCGGCTGTGGCTGGAGCAGCTGCACAAGCGCGCCCGCGACGCCAACGAGCTGGCCGATTCGATGAGGTTCGTCAGCGACTGGCTGTTCGCCTACATCGGCGCGATGAACGCGCCGCTCAGCACCTCCTACACCGCCGAGCACGAGCGCTGGATCCGCGGCGGCGTCGCGATGCGCTCCGAGGAGGTGCGGGCGATCCTGTCCGGCGCCCAGGTCGACGTCACCGAGGCCTCAGGCCGCCTGCGCTACCGGCTCGACGGCCGTCACCTTGGGTTCGTGATCTGGAGCGTGGAGAGCGAGACCGGCAAGGTCGAGCGCGGCCGCCGGGTGTACGACGAGATGGACCGCATGGCCGCCGAGATCGCCGAAGGGGTCGGCGCCTCCAGCGCGCTGTTGCTGCCGGTCGGCTCCAGCTACGCCGGCTGGACGGCGGTCGCCGCCGACGTCGACGTGCAGTCGATCCCGAAGTGCCGCGGCAACCTGCGGATCGCCGTCGGGCGCGTCGGGCGCGGGATCGAGGGCTTCCGCCGCACCCACGAGGAGGCACTGCTGGCCAAGCGCGTGGCGTCGCTGTGCGAGCGCCCGTCGACCTCGTGCGTCAGCTTCGGCACCGTCGCGCTCGACTCGCTGATGACCTCCGACCTCGACGAGGCCCGGCGGTTCGTGCACGCTGAGATCGGACCGCTGATGGAGGACTCCGACGCCAGCCGACGGCTGGCCGCCACCCTGGAGGTGTTCCTCCAGGAGGAGTCGAGCTTCGTCCGCGCCGCCCGGCGCCTCGGCATCCACGAGAACACGGTCGCCTACCGGGTCCGCCGGGCCGAGGAGCTGCTCGGTCACCGCGCCGCCGACCGCCAGCTGGAGCTGCGCGCCGCGTTGCGGCTGGCGACGTTCGTGCGCGGCGACTCGGGCGATCTACCGAACTGAGACGTTCTGCCGCGTAGCCTTCGCTGCGCCGAGCATCGGGCCCTCGCCGGCCGGGTCGACGACGTCGTGCTCGAAGAACGTGTAGCGACCGCCGAGCACGGCCTGCGCCGTGGCGTACTGCGCGTCATCGTCGTTTGACCACAGCTCGTCGAACAGCCGCTCGGCCCGCCGGCGGGCCTGGCCGCAGAACAGGCCGGCCAGCTCGTAGGTGGCGTCCCGGTTCGCCGGGTCCTGCTGAGCGAGCGTCGAGGCGTACACGCACGCGCTGGAGATGGCGAACAATTCCGCTCCGATGTCGACGATCCGCCCGAGCAGGGCGCCCTTCTGCTCCAGCCGGGCCTGGTAGCGGCCCATCGCGTAGAACGTGGAGCGCGCGAGCTTGCGCGAGGAACGCTCGGCGTAGCGCAGGTGCTTGGCCAGCGGGCCGAATTCGTCGTAGGCGGTCGGATGCTGGCCCGGGCCGACGGTGAGCGACGGGAACCACTTGGCGTAGAAGGCGCCGGCCTTCAGCGCGAGCTTGGCCTTCTCGGCCGGGCCGCCGTCGCCGAGCAGGATGTCGCCGGCGATCTGCAGGTGCTGGTCGACCGCCTCGCGGGCGATCATCAGGTGCATGATCTCGGTCGAGCCCTCGAAGATGCGGTTGATCCGCATGTCGCGCAGCATCTGCTCGGCCGGGACCGGCTTCTCGCCGCGCGCCGCGAGCGAGCGGCCCGTCTCGTAGCCGCGGCCGCCGCGGATCTGGACCATCGTGTCGATGACCTCCCAGGCGCGCTCGGAGCCGTAGAGCTTCGCGATCGCCGCCTCGATCCGGAAGTCGCGGCGCTTGTCGTCGGCCATCCGGCTGGCGACGTCGAGCATCGCCTCGAGCCCGAACGCGGTGCCGGCGATGAACGCGATCTTCTGCGCCACGGGGTCGTGCTGGCCGAGCGGCGAGCCCCACTGCTTGCGCTCGTTGGCCCACTCCCGGACGATTTTCAGCGAGTACTTCGAAGCGCCGACGCAGATCGCGGGGAGTGACAGGCGGCCGGTGTTCAGCGTGCCGAGGGCGATCTTCAGGCCCTTCCCGACCCCGGCGATCACGTTGTCGTTGGGAATGAAGACGTCCTCGAACTCGGTGACCGAGTTCTCGATCCCGCGCAGGCCCATGAACTCGTTGCGATGCGTGACCGTGATCCCCGGCGTGTCCATCGGGCAGATGAACGCGGTGATCCCGCCCTTGGATTCGTGCCCACCCACCTCCCACGTCTTCGGAACGACGGCCATGACCACCACAACATCGGCGATCACGCCGTTGGTTGCCCACAGCTTCGTTCCGTTGATCAGGTAGCCACTCCCGTCCTGCGTCGGGGTGGCGCTCGCGGCCATCCGCGCGGGGTCCGAGCCAACGTCGGGCTCGGTCAAGAGGAAGGCCGAGATGTGATCCGTGGCGACCTTCGGCAGCCACTCGCGCTTCTGGGCTTCGTTTCCATACGTCTTCAGCGGCTCGGGCAACCCGATCGACTGGTGGGCGGAGAGCAGCGTCGAGATCGAGGCGTGCCACGTCCCGGCCAGCGCCAGCGCCTTGTTGTAGTAGACCTGTGTCAGTCCGAGGCCGCCGTACTCCTTGGGGATCTTCATCCCAAGCGCGCCCAGATCCTTCAGACCCTGGATCACGTCGTCGGAGAGTTTGTTCGTCGCCTCGATGGCGAGCGGATCGACCCGCTCGGTCAGGAACGCGCGCAAGGCGCCGAGGAACTCCTCGCCCTCGCGGACGCGCTCGGGGTCGGCCTGCGGCTGCGGATGGATGAGCCCGAGCTCGAAGCTCCCCAGGTACATCCCGCGGCCGAAGCTCGGGAGGTTCCATTCGGCCTCCCGGCTCTCCTCGGCGACCTGCTTTGACTGTTCGTATGAAGGATCGTTCGATGCCATGGCGCCAGTCTCACCGTTTTCGGCCGGCCCAAGCATGGTCGCGGCCCACAATCGCCGCCCGCCGGTTTGTCAGTGCTCGCCAAATGGCGCGGGGCGGGCTCTGTGACCGGCCGACACAGGCTTTGGGCCGTCGCGCCAATGACCGTCTCACGGCGATCGAGGATGGTCTGGCGGAAAGCCATATAGAGGAGAGAAGCGTGAGCACGACCAAGCCCGTCGTCGTCTATGGCGCCAGCGGCTACACCGGACGCCTCGTCGTCGAGTATCTGCGCGAGTACAACCTTCCGTTCATCGCCGCCGGGCGCAACGCTGAGCGCCTGCAGGCCGCGATGGACCACATCCCGGGGATCGAGACCGCCACCTACGAGGTGCGCGAGGTGGAGCACACCGTCGACGCCCTGACCGACCTGTTCAGCGGCGCGAAGGTCGTGTTGAACACGGTCGGGCCGTTTGCGCTGTACGGCGGCGAGGTCGTCGAGGCGTGCCTCGCGTCCGGCTGCCACTACAGCGACACCAACGGCGAGCAGGACTGGATGATCCGCTGCGACGAGAGCTACGGCGCGCAGTTCGCCGAGCAGGGGCTGCTGCTGGCGCCGGGCATCGCGCAGATGTACACGACCGGCGAGATCGCGGCGAACATCGCGCTGGAGACACCGGGGCTCGACACGCTCGACATGGCCGTGTTCTGGAAGGGCTCGCCGACCGTCGCCTCGACCGAGACGATTCTGGTGAACGCCGCCCAGTCCAAGGCGCATTACCTGGAGCAGAACGAGTACGTCGAGTGGCCGGCTGACCACGGGTTGTACTCGTTGGCGATCCCGGGGCAGCACGAGCTGGCGCTGGCGCTCCCGTGGGGCGGCACCTCGCACCCGGTGTGGTTCAAGCGCGACCCGCGCGTGGCCAACGTGAAGGTGCTCGGCGGCGTCTTCAACGCGGCGCTGATGGTCGGCGTGCCGCAGATCGTCGCCAACGCGCTGCAGCAGGTGGAGGGCCTCCCCCACGACGAGAAGCTGAAGATCCTCGTCCAGACCGCCCGCGCCGTGCAGTCGGAGATGCCCCCGCGGGAGAACCAGCGGGTCAACATCTCGCTGGAGTCGGTCCATGCCTCCGGCCCGCTCGGCGCCGTTCACGTCGTCCTGCGCGGCGCCTGCAACTACAAGCAGACCGGCCTGTTGCAGGCCTACGCCGCCCACCACCTGGTGCACGGGCGCCCGCGGATCACGGGCATGGGCTCGGGCTGCCAGGCGTTCGGTCACCGCGAGCTGCTGGCCACCCTCCAGCATTTCGGCCTGGCCGCGGCTCCCGAAGTCTCAGGACACGCCTCGGCGGTGCCGCTGCAGCCGCCCGCAGCCGTGATCGGCGTGTTGAACGGCGCGGGGGCTCGAGTCCCCGTGGCGCACTGAGAGGAGTTGAGCATGGAACTTGAAGGCAAGCGGGCGCTCATTACGGGCGCCGGGCGAGGCCTCGGCCTGGCGATCGCCGAGCTGTTCGCGCAGCGCGGGGCGCGGGTGGCCATCGCCGACATCGACGCTGGTACCGCCCAGGCCGCCGCCGACAGGCTCGACGGCGCGATCGCGATTACCTGTGACGTGACGAAGCCGGCCGAGGTGCAGGCGATGGTCGAGCAGGCGGTCGCAGCGTTCGGCGGGCTCGACGTGCTCGTCAACAACGCCGGCATCGAGATCGGCAAGCCGCTCCCGGCGACATCCGACGAGGAGTTCGCGCAGCTGATGGCGATCAACGTGAACGGCGTGTTCTTCGGGATGAAGTACGCGATCCCGGCGCTCGCCGCCACGCAGGGGACGATCATCAACATGTCGTCGGTCGCGGGACTCGACGGGGTGCCGCTGCTCGGCGCGTACTGCGCGTCCAAGGCAGCCGTGATCCGCCTCAGCCAGACCGCCTCGCGTGAGCTGCGTGACGCGGGCATCCGCGTCAACGCGTTGTGCCCGGCGTTCATCGACACGAAGATGGTGGACCGGCTCGTCGAGCCGTTCGAGGCCGCCACCGGCGCCAACTTCGACGATCTCGTCGCCCAGGCCCAGGGCCGCCTCGGCACGCCGGAGGAGGTGGCGGAGATGGCCGCCTTCCTTGCCTCCGACGACGCCGGCTGGATTACCGGCTCGACCTACGTCCTTGACAACGCACTGACTGCGAGCGTCCTGTAATGAGTGGAATCATCGATGGCAAGGTGGCGATCATCACCGGCGCCGCCAAGGGGCTCGGCGCCGCGATCGCCGCACGGTTCACCGCGGAGGGCGCGACCGTCGTCCACGCTGACATCGCCCCCGGCGACGGTGGCGTGGCCTGCGACGTGACCGACGAGGCGCAGGTCCAGAAGCTCGTCGCCGACACCGTGAGCGAGCACGGCAAGCTCGACGTGCTGGTGTCGAGCGCCGGCATCGCGAGCGTCAACCCGCTCGTGCAGATGTCGCTGGAGGAGTGGCGGCGGGTGCTGAGCGTCGATCTCGACGGCGTCTTCCTCTGCACCAAGCACGCCGGTGCCGCGATGGCGGCCGGCGGCGGCGGGTCGATCATCAACATCGCCTCGATCAAGGCATTCGGCGGCTCGCCCGCCACGGGCCACTACGGCGCGGCGAAGGCCGGCGTCGTGTCGCTGTCAAAGACCGCCGCGATGGAGCTGCGCTCGTTCGGCGTGCGCGTGAACGCGATCTGCCCGGGCTGGGTCGACACCGACATGGTCAACGACCGCAAGGCCGAGTTCGAATCGGTGCTCGGGATCTCGTTCGATGACTACATCGCCCACGTCCAGGGCCGCCTCGGCGAGGCCAACGAGATCGCCGGGTTGGCCGTGTTCCTGGCCTCCGAGCGCTCGAGCTTCGCCTCGGGCTCGGCCTATGTCGTCGACGGCGGCGCCACGGCGTCGTTGGTGTAGAGCCATGCAGATCTCATCAGAATTCACCACCCTGCCCGACCTGCTGCGCGTCCGCGCTCAGGCCGCGCCCGACGCGCCGTTCGTGCAGTACATGGGACGCTCGTTCAGTTATGGCGAGTTTGACGCCCGGACCGACGACCTGGCCGCTGGCCTGGCCGGGCTCGGCGTCGCGCCCGGCGACGTCGTCTCGGTGTTCCTGCCCAACTGCCTGGAGTTCCTGGAGGCGTGGTGGGCGATCCTGAAGGCCGGCGGTGTGCTCGGCCCGGTCAACCCGGCCTACGTCGGGCCGGAGGCCAGCTATGTGATCGGCCATGCGGAGGCGGTGGCGCTGGTCACCGACGAGCGCGGCGCCGGGGTGATCGAGCCCCATCGCGAAGAGCTGGCCGGGCTGCGCCACGTGATCTCGATCGACTCCGGCGGCGATGTGCGCCTGGACGAGCTGGCGGGGACCGGTCGTGCCACACCGGAACCGGGTCGCGGTCTCGATGACCTCGCCTCGATCCTCTACACCTCGGGTACGACGGGCAAGCCGAAGGGCGCGATGCTGACGCATCGCAACCTGCTCGTGAACACGACGCAGGGCGCGGAGCTGGTGCCGCTCGGGCCCGGCGAGCGGGTCGGCATGATCCTCCCGCTGTTCCACGCCAACGCCCAGGTCGCCACCACGCTGATCCCGATGATGATCGGTTGCGAGATCGTGATGTGGGAGCGGTTCTCGGCCTCGAAGTTCTGGGACACGGTGGCCGAGCTGCGACCGGTCACTATCTCAGCGGTCCCCACCATCCTGGCGGCGGTGCTGAATGCGCCGAACGCGCCGACGGACGGGAACTCGATGCGCTACGTCATCTGCGGCGCGGCACCTCTGTCCGTCGAGCTGTTGCAGGCGTTCCAGGACCGTTTCGGAATCCGCATCCTGGAGGGCTATGGCCTCACCGAGACCGGGTGCATCGCCTCGATCAACCCGTTCTACGGCGAGCGCAAGGTCGGCTCGATCGGGCTGCCGCTGCGCGGCGAGGAGATGCGGATCGTCGGTGAGGGCGGCGAGGTCGCCGACGCCGGCGGCTACGGCGAGATCATCATCAGGGGCGCCAACGTGATGCCCGGCTACCTGAAGAACCCGGACGCGACCGCCGAGTCGATCCGCGACGGCTGGCTCTACACCGGGGACATCGGCTACATGGACGAGGACGGCTACTTCTACATCGTGGACCGCTCCAAGGACATGATCATCCGTGGCGGGGAGAACATCTACCCGCGGGAGATCGAGGAGGTCATCTACGAGCACGCGTCGGTGCTGGAGTGCGCGGTGATCGGGATCCCTCACGAGGTGCGCGGCGAGGAGGTGATGGCCATCGTCGTGGCCAAGCCCGGTGCCCAGCTCGATCTCGATGAGCTTGCGGCGTTCGCGGCGCAGCGGCTGGCGAAGTACAAGCTGCCCGCTCGCTTCGAGCTGCTCGATGAGCTGCCGAAGACCCCGACCGGCAAGATCAGCAAGGGCCCGCTCCGCGACCAGTACGGCAGCTGGACGACTCAGCACCAGAGCCAAGCGCCCGCCTGAGGAATGGCGCCAGCGTCAGCGCCGCCGTTGGCGCCATTCGACAACGGCGGCGTGAGATTTGGCGGGCTGCGCCAAGGATCAGCGAGCTCGGCAATGGCAGGCTGTGGGCCCCAGCTCGAGAGGAGTCCGATGCAGTCGCAGCTGAAAGCCGAACGCCCGCCGTTGCGCGGCGCCTCGGGGCGCCGCGTCGGGCTGGACGAGCTCAGGCAGCTCGCGGGCCACGAGCTCGGCGTGAGCAGCTGGCACGAGGTCACGCAGGGCGAGATCGATGCCTTCGCCGACACGACGGGCGACCGGCAGTTCATCCACACCGATCCCCGGCGTGCTCGCGCCACGACGTTCGGCGGGACGATCGCCCACGGCTATTACACGCTGTCACTGGCGCCGGCCCTACTCGGCGAGGTGGTGTCGCTGGAGCGGTTCCCGATGGCGGTCACGTACGGGCTTGACAGGCTGCGCTTTCCCGCGCCGCTGCCCGTGGGCGACAGCGTCAGGATGCGGGTGGAACTCGACGCGGTTGATGATTTCTCCGGTGGCGCAACGCTGGCGCTGACGCTCACGTTCGAGCGGGCGACAAGCGACATCCCGGCGTGTGTCGCCAACGTCCTGTACCGGATCTTCGAGAACGAGGGCTGACACGATGACGAGCAACAACGGAACCGCCGCGACGACGACGCCGAACGCGACCGGGACGCGAGCCGGCGCCCGGGCAGCGCTCGACGTGCTTCTGACCGACGCCGCCACCGGCCCGGCCACGCGCCGGTTCGGCGATCCCGCGTCGACCGCTCTGCTCCTCGGCGGCCTGGCCCGCCACCCGGACCGCCTCGCCCGCCGCCTCGGGCGCGTCGGCCGTGAGCTCGGCAGCGTGGCGCTCGGCTCCTCGGCGCTGGCGCCGGCCAAGGGCGACCGCCGGTTCACCGACCGCGCCTGGCAGGAGAACTGGCTGTTCCGGCGGCTGATGCAGTCATACCTGGCGGTGGTCGACGCCGCCGACGGACTCGTCGAGGACTCGGACCTGGGCTGGCAGGCCGAACGGCAGGTCGCCTTCGCCGTGGGGAACCTGATGGATGCGATCGCTCCGACGAACTTCCCCATCAGCAACCCGACGGTGCTGAAAGAGACGATCGACCGCGGCGGCGCGAACCTCGTCAAGGGCGGCCGCCGGCTGGTGCGTGACGTGTCCCAGCGCCGATTGCCGGCGATGGTCGACACCACGAAGTTCGACGTCGGCGGCAACCTCGCGTTGACGTCGGGCGCGATCGTGCTGCACGCAGAGGCGTTCGAGTTGATCCAGTACAAGCCGACCGCCGAGACGGTCTACGAGACGCCGGTGCTGATCGTGCCGCCGACGATCAATAAGTACTACGTCCTCGATCTCGCGCCGGGACGGAGCATGGTCGAGTACCTGCTCGCGCAGGGGTTCCAGGTCTGCATGGTCTCGTGGCGAAACCCCGGCGCGCAGCAGAGTCACTTCGATTTCGACACGTACGCGGCGTCGGTTCTGGAGGCGCGGGACGCGGTCTCGGAGATCACTGCTCACGACTCGGTGCACGTGATGGCGGCGTGCTCGGGCGGCATCATCTCCGCGGGCGCGCTCGGCCATCTCGCCGAGGAGGGTCGCCTCGGTGAAGCCGCCAGCCTGACGTTGCTCGTCTGTGCGATCGACAACGAGCGAGCGGGGACGACGGGTGCGTTCACCACCAAGCAGGTCGCCGCGGCGGCGATCGCCGAGTCGGCGCGCAAGGGATATCTGGACGGCGAGGCACTCGCCGGCGTGTTCGCCTGGCTGCGCCCGAACGATCTGGTCTGGAATTACCTGATCAACAACTACTGGCTCGGCAAGGAGCCGCCGGCGTTCGACATCCTCTACTGGAACCAGGACACGGTGCGGCTCGCCGCCGGGCTGCATCGCGACTTCATCATGCTCGCGCTCGACAATGCCCTGACGCAGCCCGGCGCGTGGCCGGTGCTCGGAACCGGCGTCTCGCTTCCGCGCGTCGATCTGGACAACTACATCGTGGCCGGCTCGGCCGATCACATCGTGCCGTGGCGCAACGCCTACCAATCGACGCAGCTGCTCGGAGGCGAGTCGCGCTTCGTGCTCTCGACCAGCGGCCACATCCAGGCCCTGATCAATCCACCGAGCCCGGACAGCCGATCGAGCTACCGCGTCGCCGACGACCATCCGGCCGACGTCGAGCAGTGGGAGCAGCAGGCGGTGACCAAGCGCGGGAGCTGGTGGCCCGACTACGTCGAGTGGCTCGCCGCGCGCTCTGGCGAGATGATCGCCGCGCCGCAGTCGCTCGGGTCCGGTGCGCACAAGGCGAACGCGCGGGCGCCCGGGACGTATGTGATGGCCGCGTGAGCGATGGTGGGCCGCTCGTCGATGGTGAGCTCTCGCCGGCCTGGTGGGGGCGCCACCTGGCCGAGACACGCTGGGTCCTGGAAGCCGCCCGGCTGTCGGTCGATCCGCTGTTCCTGCGGCCGGGCGCGGCGCTGCCCCGGGGCGACGGCCGAGCCGTCCTGGTGCTTCCGGGGTTTCTCGCCGGCGACCAGACGGTCGCCGCGCTGGCGGCGTGGCTGATCCGGATCGGATACTCGGCCCGAACCTGCCGCTTCGTCGTGAACATCGACTGCTCCGACCGCACGCTCGACCGCCTGGAGCGCCGCGTCGAGGCGGTCCACGACCGGACCGGCCGCCGCGTCGCGGTGATCGGCCACAGCCGGGGCGGGCACTTCGCCCGCGCGCTGGCGGCCCGGCGGCCCGAGCTCGTGTCGCACGCGATCTCGCTCGGCTCCGATCTGAAGTCGCTGCTGGAGATCAGCATTTCCACCCAGGCGTCGATCGCGGCGGCGGCGATCGCGCTGCGGGCGACGGGCCGTACGCGCCGGCGCGAGTGCCTGACGATCGACTGCCCGTGTGCCTTCACCGCCGACTACCGGCGACCGTTTCCGACCGCCGCCGTCCGGCTCACGAGCGTCTACTCCAAGGGTGACGGCGTCGTGCGCTGGCGCCAGCAGATCGTGCCGGAGGCCGAGTGCGTCGAGGTGTCCGGCAGCCACATCGGGCTGGTGTTCAACCGCAAGGCTTACCGGGCGATCGCCGCCGCGCTCGCCAGGCCCGAGCTCCCCACGCCGGCGCCCTGCGCCAGGAACGTCTCGATGACATCGATCACGTCCTCCGGCTGATCGAGCAGGAACAGGTGCCCGCCGCCCTTCACGACGTGGAGGCGGCCATCGTGGATGCGCCAGTTCAGGATCCGCGCATTGATCAGCGGGACGATGGGGTCGTCGTCACCGGCAAGGATCAGCACCGGCATCGTCAGCGATGGGAGCCAGGGAAGGCTGCTCCAGCCGGAGATGGCGGCAAGCTGCGACACGTACCCGAGCATGCTCGGAGGGTGGGCGAGCCGCGCCATCATCGCCTCGCTCCCCGCCCCGCCGGCCCGCCGCGCCCGTCCGCCGTAGATGCGTGGAGCGACCCAGCGGAGATAGCGCCCCGAGTGGTAGCGGAACGGATGCGCCATGTGCAGGTAGACGTCGGGCCGGGCCGGGACGCCGCCGAGCCCGCACATCGTCGCCCCGAGGACGAGCCGCCTGACCCGCTCGGGGTGCCGGTGGGCCAGCTGCTGGGCGAGCGCGCCCCCGAACGAGTAGCCGAGCACGTCGACGGTGCCGAGCCCCAGCGCGTCGAGCAGCTCGGCGGTCAGATCGGCCAGCCCGGTCATGCGTCGCAGGCGCCCGATGCTCGACCGGCCCGTTCCGGGCGCGTCGAAGGCGATCAACCGCCGGCCCGGGAGCTGCGCCGCGAGCGGACCCCACATGTCGAGGTTCCCGCCGATCCCCATCAGCAGCAGCAGTGGCGGACCGTGGCCGGTCGAGGCCGTGCGCAGCCGCGTTTTGTCGATCGTGACCCACTGCGTGTGCCAGGACATCGCTCTCATTCTGCCGGGCGCCGGCGTCAGGCGGCGGTCGGCGTGAGCCAGTCGCCCGTTTCGACGACCATCGGCGCGTGCCCGGTGAGCGCGCTGAGCGCCGACTGCGCGGCGTTGTAGCCGCACATGCCATGGGCGCCGGCGCCCGGGGGCGTGGCCGCCGAGCACAGGTAGACACCGCGGATGCCGAGGCTGTAGGGATCGAGCGCGACGCGCGGGCGGAAGATCATCTGCAGCGGGTCGTTGGCCCCGGTGACGACGTCGCCGCCCACGTAGTTGACATTATAATCTTCCATGCCTGCAACGCTGCGAGCGTGACGAGCGAGGATCCGGTCGCGGAACCCGGGGGCAAACCGCTCGATCTGCGCCTCGATCGCCGCGGTCACGTCACCGGGATAGCCGGACGGGACGTGCGCGTAGGTGTACAGCGGATGGACGTTCCCGACCGACCGAGACGGGTCGGCCAGGTACTGCTGGCAGACGAGCACGAACGGCCGCTCCGGCATCCGGCCGGCGTGGACCGCCGCCTCGCCCGCGGCGATCTCGGCCAGATCGCCGCCGAGGTGCACCGTGCCGGCGCTGCGGGCCGGTTCGTAGGACCACGGCACGCCGCCCTCGATCGCGAACTCGAGCTTGAACACGCCCGGCCCGTGCCGGTAACGGGACAGCGCGCGGCGGATCATCGGCGGCATCCGCCGGCCGGCGACACGGACCGCGGCGGCCGGGGCGAGATCGAGCATCACGATCTCGGGCGCGCCGAGCTCGTCGAGCGACTCCACCCGCACGCCCGTCTCCAGCCGCGCTCCGTACTCCTGCAGCAGCGAGATCACCGCGCCGCTGATCGCCGCCGAGCCGCCTTCGGCGACCGGCCAGCCGTAGCGGTGCGCCGCCGTGCCGAGCGCGACCCCGATGGCCGAGGACATCGGCGTGCCGAAGGGGCGCATGGCGTGAGCGGCGACGCCGGCGAACAGCGCGCGGCCTTCCGGCGTGCGCCACAGCCGCGCCAGCAGGCCCGCGGGCATCCCTGAGAAGAAGCCGAAGCGCGCCAGCTCGATCGGGTGCTCGGGCGCGTGGAGCATCGGCCGCAGGAAGTCGGCGGTGATGTCGTCGAAGCGCTCGGCCAGCGGGCCGAACACCCGCTGCCAGCGCCCGCCGTCGCGGCCCAGCCCGGCCGCCGTGTCGGTGACCGAGCGGTACGCGGCCGCCCCGGCCCCGCCGTCGAGCGGATGGGCGTACTGAACCTCCGGCCAGCGCCACTGCAGCCCGTGCCCGGCCAGATCGAACGAGCGCGAGAACGGCGTGTCGACGGCCAGCGGGTGCGCCGCCGAGCACTCGTCGTGGAGCAGCCCGGGCAGCGTCAGCTCGCTGGATCGGGTTCCGCCGCCGAGCGTCCCGGCCGCCTCCAGGACGGTGACATCGACGCCGGCCGCCGCCAGGGTCAGGGCGGCAGCGAGCCCGTTGGGCCCGCTGCCGACCACCACTGCCCGCGTCATGCCGTCGCCACCGGATTGGCCGCCGGACCGGCCGCCGGAGTGGCCGCCAGACCCGCCGCGCCATGCCGGACACGCTCGTACCCGGCCATCCGCGACGTCACTTCAACGGGGATCGGCCCGTCAGGCAGCCAGCCCTTGGCCTCGACCGCGTCCCTCACCTTCCAGCTGCCGGTCTCGACCACGCCCACGGCCGCATCCATCACCCAATACTGCTGTCGACCGTTGAACACCGGCTCGGACTCGACCCACACGACGATGAACTCGCCCGGGGCGAACTGGCAGCGCTTCTGGATCGCGCGGATCAGCCGCTGGTCGTGGAGATGACCGTCGCCGAAGTTGAACCCGACGATCGCGTTACAGCTGAACTCGGCCTCGCGCAGCGTGTAGGTGTCGATGTCGGGACCCAGCTGGTTCATCATCACCGAGTTCAGGCCACGCCCCTGGCTGTGCATCGAGCGCCAGGCCAGCATCATGTGCATCGTCATTTCGGCAACGTCCGCGTCATAGCCAAGCAGCGGCATCTTCGTCTGCATCTGCTGCTTCTGCATCTTGGCCTTCTTGACCAGATGCGTGTCGAGCTTCTCCTCGCCGCCGGGCGCGAACGCCCACATAGCCGAGGCCCAGTTGCCCGAGTACTGACGCATCGAGGGCAGGAAGGAGACGAGATCCGGACGCAGGTTCCCCAGGATCGGGAAGAAGGCCAGGCCGATCACCGTCGGGATCAACACGCCCGTTCCCATGTTTCCGAGCCCGTACCCGTCCTGCGCCGGGTAACCGAGGAATAGGAACGCCGTCAGGTACATGAACACGACGTTCCACTCCAGCGGCACGGCCAGCGGGAAGGTCGAGACGATGAACAGGTGGTAGCCGATCATGAACACGGCCGCGCACACCGTGACGATGTGGTTGTGGCTGAACAGAAGCACAAGTGGCGGGACGAGCTCGCCGAACATGCCAGGCCCGTGCGCCAGCGTGTGCGTGAGGCGACCCGGTCGCAGATCGTTGGGGTAATCAGCGACGTGCATGCGCTTGACAAACTTCAGCGGCAGCCACGGCACGTTCGCCACCATCGGCGGGATCACCTGCGTGAAGTGACGGTTGCACTTCGACAATCCGGCGCCGAACCACACGATCACGATCAGCAGCTTCGCGGCGACGATCATGTCGACGAACGGGAAGAACGCCATGAAGATCAACGCCGGGACGTACTGCTCGCCGCGCGCGGCGATGAACACCGTCTTGTCCCGCAGACCGAGAATGGCGAGCAGCCCGATCACGGTCACGATCGCCGCCGGGGGTACGAGTCCCTTGCTGTGCCCGAGCACCGTGTTGATGCCGTGCGCGTTGATGCCGGGCAACGCGAGCGCCACGACAAGCGATGCCAGCACCCCGAGGTACAGCGCGACGTCAAGCGTGGTCCGCTCGTCGCCGTCGGTCAACGGCACCTTCCCCGGCCACGGCGGCATCCGAATCGTGCGCCGCCGCGCGTAGTAGTGCCAGCCGCCGGTGAACGGCCACATGTGACCGGCCAGCGGGCCCCACGAGCCGGCGATGCCGAGGCACTCCAGCAGCACCGTCCACAGGATCGCCTTCTCGTAGAAGATCGGCTGATCGAACCACTGCCCAGGGTGCAGCGGGTTCAGGTGCGAGGTCAGCGTGCCGACGAGAATCCCGCCGAGGGCGAAAAACACCACCAGCTTCAGCAGGTACATCAGCGCGATCGCCTTCGGCGATCCGAAGCCGTAGTCGACCCACTGCTGCGAGAGCGTCTTGAGCCGCTCCCGGTAGGGCCGCTGCGTGAAGGTCTGGGGATCCACCGGCGGGACATCCCCTGTCAGAAAGCCCATCTCACGTCTCCTCTACTCGGTTCCACTGCGTGTGTTGAGTGAGTTATCTCAGCGATGCCGCCACCCCCCCATGTCGTTCACAACCAGACCCGGATGGGGTCGTTGGCTTACCGTCACAAAACGAGATGGGCGAGTCGCAGCGCGGTCCGGAGCTCGAGCTGACTGTCGGTCGCCATCCTCGACAGGGCGTGCTCGGCCCGCTTGACGCGGTAGGCCACGGTGTTGCCGTGGACACCCAGTCGCCGAGCCGCCCGGACGAAGCTCGCGTCCTCCTCCAGGTACACCTCCAGCGTCCGGAGCACGCGACGGTTCGCCTCCGAGTCGTCCAGCAGCGGTCCGAGCTGGTCGTGCACGAAGCGTCGCGCTTCGGCGACGTCGTGCGTCAGCAACGCTTCGAGCGTTACCGCGCCGTAATCCAGCGCCGCCGGCGAGCGGCCCGAGAGCTGGGATATGCGCCTCGCCTGGAGCGCCTCGTGGTGGCTGCGACGAAACCCTTCGAGCCCGGCTCCCGGCCGGCCGAGGGCAACCTGGAGCTCGGACGGCAATCCGGGCAGCGCGCTGGCCAGGACGTCGTCGCCGACGGCCAGCCAGGCGGCGTAGAAGCCGGCCATCGGCAGCGACAGCACGCTTGACGCGCCACGGCTGCGGGCGATGTCGTCGGTCAGCTGAGCCATCTCGTGGAACGGCCGCGCGCCGTTGGCCAGACGATCGCCACTGCTCGGATGGCGCCGGAAGATCACGATCGCCAGATGGTTGGCCTCCAGGCGGTAGCGCAGCCGGCTGCTCGCCTCGATCATGTCGATCCGCGCCCCGGAGAGGATCGCGCGTACCTCCTCCGAGCGCACGGCCACGCTGCCGCGCACCCACTGCGCGCGCTCGGCCCCGTAGGCGGCGCCCAGCCGCTGCGCCATCGCCTGAACATAGGCGAACAACCAGTCCTCGATGTATGTCAGCGCGTCGCCGAGATCGCGGGGCGTGCTCGCCCGAGCCTGGAGCGTCTCTCGCCACAGCCGGGCGTAGGCGTGCTCCCACTCGTGGTAGACGCGCGTGAGCAGATCGAAGCTGAGGCCTTCGTGAACATAGGTCCGGGCGTAGGCGAGCGTCTCCTCGGGCGCCGCCGCGAACGCGCTCGGCGCGGCTCCCTCGGCGATCATCGTCGTGACGAGGCCCAGGTTGGCCCGCGTGCTCTGGCGCGTGGCCATGTACAGATCAAGCGACAGCTCGGGGCACGCGGCGTGGATCACATCGCTCAGCACGGTGGCGGACTCGTCGAGCTGCTCGCTCATCTCGGTCACGACGTCGGCCACGAGCGATCTGACGGCGTACGGGGGCGTCTCCACGGAAGCGGCCATGTCTCGCACGCTATGACCGAGGAGTCCCACCCGCCTATATGGGGGCTCGCCAGAAACGCGCTCGGAAGCTGTGGCAGCTTCACAACCGCGTCGGTTAGGATCTGGCCGGAAGGAGAGGAGACCCAGATGGCCACGATGCAGCCGAGCATCACCGTCGACGTCCAGCGTCAGCTTGCCGAGGCGGTGGAGAGCCTCTCGTCCGACGACCTCGGAGAGGAGATGGCCGATCTGCTGCTGATGTCGGTTCCCGAGTTCGACCGGGTCACCGACGAAGACTTCCGCGCCGGCCTGAAGCTCAGTTGCGCCGGCAACCTCAAGGTGTTGTTCGGACGGCTGCTGGACGGCGCGACGGCGGCGGAGCCGATCACGCCGCCCGCCGACGCGGCGGCGTGGTCACGCGAACTTGTCCACCGCGGCCTGCCGCTCGCGACGCTGCTGCGCTGCTACCGGCTCGGGCACGCGTTTGCCGAGGAGCGCATCCAGGACGCACTCGCCGAGCTTGATGTCCCGGTGGAGGTACGTCTCGAACTGGTCGCTCACGTCTCCCGGCACGCCTTCGCGTATGTCGATGCGATCTCCACACAGCTCGTCGATGAGTACGAGCAGGAGCATGCGCGCTGGATCCGAGGAGCGGCCGCCGCCCGCGCGGAGCTCGTCACCGCGATCCTCGAGGGTGGTCCGGTCGAGGTATCGGTGGCGACGGAGCGACTGCGGTACGACGTCTCACGGCGGCACGTCGCGATGATCGTGTGGGCCGATCCAGCCGACACCATGAGCCGGGCCGTGTCGCTCGAAGGCGCGGCCGTCGAGCTCGCCGCGACGCTCGGTGGCGGTCCGGTGCTCAGCGTGCCCGTCGGCGAGCGGGTGGTGTGGGCGTGGACATCGGGCGAAGGCGTCAGCGACGATCCCGCCGCCGCGGGTGCTCGCCTCGGGGGCGGGCTACGCGCGGCCGTGGGCAGCTCCGCATCGGGCATCGCCGGGATGGCGGACTCCCATGAGGATGCGCGCGCGACGCGACGGGCCAGCGAGCTGCTGGCGACGCGCCCGGGGTCGGTCCTCGGCTACCGCTCGGCGGCGCTCACGGGGTTGCTCACCGCAGATCCGGCGCGGGCCGTGAGGTTCGTCGAGACCGAGCTCGGCGCGCTTGGCGCCGACAACGATGCGGCGCTCCGCCTGCGCGCCACCGTCAAAACGTATTTGGAGGAGAGCCTCAGCCCGGGGCGGACCGCTCGCCGGCTGTCGATCCATCACAACACCGTCGTCTACCGCATCAAGCAGGCCGAGGAGATCCTCGGCCACGACGTCGAGCAGCGGCGCCTGGAGCTGGAGGCGGCGCTCCGTCTGGCCGAGCGACTGCCCGCGCTGCGTTCCGTCGCCTCCCGCGAGACGCGGGCCTGAGATACTGCCCGCCGTGACTCGGCCGGGTCTGTCCCCGCGGGCGATGGCGCCCTCGGTCCACCTGCTGGCGCGGTGGGCGCTCTCGCCACGCGTCGACTGGCCGACGGCTCGCCGCCGGCTCGAGCTCGGGCTGCGCTTCCCGCCCCCGCCGCGCGGGACCAGGATCCGTGCGCTGAACCTCGGCGGGGTGCCGTGCGAGGAGGTGCGCCCGGCCGGCGCGCTCGACGATTCCCGCGCGCTGCTGTACCTGCACGGCGGCGGCTATGTCGTGTGCTCACCGCGCGTCTACCGCCCGCTGGTGGCGCTCGCCGCCGCGGCGTTCGGGGCGCGCGCGATCTCGGTCGACTACCGGCTCGCGCCCGAGCATCCGTTCCCGGCGGCGCTCGACGACGCCCGCGCCGTGCTGGCCGGGCTGGACCTCGACCCGGCGCGCGTCGCCGTGGCCGGCGACTCGGCCGGGGGCGGGCTCACCCTGGCGCTGGCCCTGTCGCGGCGCGACGCCGGCGAACCGCTCCCGGCGGCGCTCGGGCTGATCGCGCCGTGGGTCGACCTCGCTTCGGACCTGCGCGGAGAGCGCGCGCCCGATCCCGGGGACGTGCTCCTGAACCGCGGCCTGTTGCGCCGGTTCGCCCGCGCGTACGTTCCCGACGGGACGCCGGCCGACGCGCCGCTCGTCTCGCCGCTACACGCCGACCTGACGGGGCTGCCCCCGATGGTCGTGCAGACCAGCGAGCACGACCTGCTGCGCCCCGACGGCGAGGCGCTCGTGGCCCTCGCCCGGGCCGCCGGGGTCGATGTCACCCACGAGCAACTGCCCGACTACTGGCACGACCCGCACATCAGCGCGATGGTTTTGGGCGAGCCGGCCGCCGGGGCGCCCGGGCGGCTGGGGGCCGAGCTGCGGCGGCTCGGTTTCGGCCTCGGATGACCGTCACCGTCGGCGAGGACGGCATCGCGCGCTGCTCCTGGGCGGGATCGGCGCCGGAGTACCGCGCCTACCACGACACCGAGTGGGGCTTCCCGGTCGACGACGACATCCGACTGTTCGAGAAGCTCAGCCTGGAGGGCTTCCAGGCCGGGCTGGCCTGGATCACGATCCTGCGCAAGCGCGAGGCGTTCCGCCGCGCGTTCGCCGCCTTCGACTTCCGCACGGTCGCTGCGTTCGGGCCCGAGGATGTCGAGCGGCTGCTCGGCGACGCCGGGATCGTCCGCCACCGCGGCAAGATCGAGGCGGTCATCAACAACGCCCAGCGGGCCGTGGAGCTGGTCCCCGCCGAGGGCTCGCTGGCCCGCTACGTGTGGAGCTTCGAGCCCGCCCCGCGTGCCGGAGAGCGTGATCGCGTGCTCGCCGAGACCGACGAGTCGCGACGCCTGGCCAAGGATCTCAAGCGCCGCGGCTGGCGGTTCGTCGGACCGACGACCGTGTACGCCTTCATGCAGGCGATGGGCCTGGCGAACGATCACGCCGACGGGTGCGACACGCTGCCGCTGGTGGACAAAGCCCGCGCCGCCTTCACGCGGCCGTAGAGTCCCGGCCATGACCGACTTCGACATGCCGCTGGAGCAGGCGATGATGACCCAGCGCGCGATCCGCCGCCTGAAGCCCGATCCCGTCGACGACGCGCTCGTGCTGCGGCTGATCGAGCTGGCCACGAAGGCGCCGACCGGCTCCAACGGGCAGAACTGGGAGTTCATCGTCGTCCGCGACCCCGCTGTGAAGGCCCGCTTGGGTCGGTATAACCGGCAGGCGTGGTCGATCTATGGCCGTCTCGGGCGGCTGCTCAGGCGGCGCGACCCCGCCTCGCTGCGGATCATCGACGCGGTCCAGTGGCAGGCCGACCACTTCGAGGAGATCCCGGTGATCATCGTCGCCTGCCTGCGCGGGCCGCGCTTCCCGCTGTGGCAGATGGCTGAGTCCAGCTACTACGGCTCGATCTATCCCTCGGTGCAGAACCTGCTGCTCGCCGCGCGGGCCGTCGACCTCGGGGCCACGCTGATCACGCTCCCGCTGTGGACCACGTTCGGGGCGCGGCGCGCGCTCGGGCTGCCGTGGAGCGTGACGCCGTGCGCCGTCGTCCCCCTCGGCTGGCCCCGTGGGCGCTACGGCCCGACGACGCGCCGCCCGCCCGGCGAGATCACCCACCTCGACCGCTACGGGAACAAACCGTTCACCTCGGGTGGGCCCGGGCGATAGTTGCCGTCACTCGAAGCCCGTTCGCTCGCCTCTCGGACACGGGCGGCGACGCCGACGCGGACGGCCACCCACCACGCCGTCCCGGCGCCCGACGGACGCGTTGACCCCGCAGTTTCCGCCGCTACTCGACGGAAACTGCGCCTTCAAGCGTGCTCGCGTCGCCGACGCGGTCCACGGCGGGCCGGGTTCGATCAACGGGCCAGTGACCGCCGCCCCGGGCGCGTCCTAAAGTGCTTGGGATGACAATGAAAACGTGGTTCATCACCGGTACTTCGCGCGGTTTCGGCCGCGAATGGGCGATCGCAGCGCTGGAGCGCGGCGACAGGGTCGCGGGCACGGCTCGCGTTCTCAGCACAATGGACGACGTCGCGTCGAAGTACGGCGACGCGTTCCTCGGACTGCCGCTCGACGTCACCGATCGCGAGGCGGCGTTCGCCACCGTGCAGCAGGCCCATGAGCACTTCGGTCGCCTCGACGTGGTCGTCAACAACGCCGGCTACGGCCAGTTCGGGATGGTCGAAGAATTGTCGGAGCAGGAGGCGCGCGACCAGATCGAGACGAACCTGTTCGGCGCGCTGTGGGTGACGCAGGCGGCGCTCCCGCTGCTCCGCGCTCAGCGAGGCGGCCACTTCCTTCAGGTCTCCTCGATCGGCGGGATCTCCGCCTTCCCGGGGATCGGCATGTACCACGCGTCGAAGTGGGGGCTGGAGGGGATCAGCCAGGCGCTGGCCCAGGAGGTGAAGGACTTCGGCATTCACGTGACGCTGATCGAGCCGGGCGGCTTCTCGACCGATTGGGGCGGTGCCTCGGCCCGCCACGCCACCCCGCTGGACGCCTACGCCGAGGCGCACGCGGCGTCGAATGCCCGCCGCGCCGGCAATACCCCCGGTGACCCGGTCGCGTCGGCCGAGGCGGTGCTGCGGATCGTCGACGCCGCCGAGCCGCCGCTGCGGGCCTTCCTCGGGACAGCGCCGCTGACGATCGCCGAGGCCGACTACGAGAGCCGTCTGGCCAACTGGCGCCAGTGGCAACCGGTCGCCGAGCTGGCCCAGGGGTAGCCGATGGCCACCGAGCCGCTGCCCAAGGGCTGGCTGCCCCAGGAGGAGTATGAGGCGATCTACAGCCGCGTCCCGCGCTTGTGCGTCGAGGTCCTGATCACCGATCCCCGAGGCGTGCTGCTGTCGCTGCGCGACCATGAGCCGTGCGCGGGGCTGTGGCACATCCCCGGTGGCGCGGTGCTGTTCGGCGAACGCCTGGTCGACGCGGTCACGCGCGTCGCCCGCCGCGAGCTGGGGATCGACGTTCGCGTCGGCGAGATGGTCGGCTACATCGAGTACCCCAGCCACTACGAGAACGGGCTCGACTCGCCGGTCGGGCTGGCCTTCGCCACCGAGCCGGTGACGCCACTGCCCGACCGCCTGGAGCTCGTGTCGCAGTGCGGCTGGTTTCCCACGCCGCCCGAGCCGATGCACCCCGAGCAGGTGGTCTGGCTGACCGAGCGCGGGTACTGGCCATAAGCTGACTCCCCTCGGCGGCCCCCGCCCGGGTTGCTACGTGTTCCCGACCAACGGCGGGCCGCCCGTCACCGATACCCTCGCCTCATGAGTGGTCAGCAGTTCGGCCTTGCGCTGTCCGTGTTCCTCGCCTGCTCGGTCGAGGCCGTGGAGGCACTGACGATCGTTCTGGCGGTGGGTACGACCCGCAGCTGGCGCTCGGCTTTGATCGGCGTCGGCGCGGCGCTGGTGGCATTGGGCGCGGTCACCGCCGCGCTCGGCCCGGCGCTCACCTCGCTGCCGATCAACGCGCTGCGCGTGGCCGTCGGCGGGCTGCTGCTCGTGTTTGGCCTGCAGTGGCTGCGCAAGGCGATCCTCCGCGCCACCGGGCTGAAGGCCCTGCACGACGAGGCGGCGACGTTCCGCGAGGAGGCCGAGGCGGCCCGGGCGGCCGGCGAGCTGGGCACGGGATTTGACCCGTACTCGTTCACGCTCTCCTTCAAGGGCTCGTTCCTGGAGGGGCTGGAGGTGGTGTTCATCGTGATCACCTTCGGCGCCAACCAGCACGACGTCGGGCTGGCAGCCATCGCCGCAGCGCTGGCCGTGCTGGCCGTCGTTGGCGCCGGAGTGGCGATCCACGCGCCGCTGGCGCGGGTTCCAGAGAACGCGATGAAGTTCGGCGTCGGCGTGATGCTGACCTCGTTCGGCACCTTCTGGGGCGGCGAGGGCGCGGGCGCACACTGGCCCGGCGGCGACGCGTCGCTGCTGGTCATCATCCCGGCGACCTTGCTGTTCGCGCTGGCCAACGTCGTGGTGCTGCGCCGGCGCGCCGCCCGACCGGCGGCGGTGAGAGCGTGACCCGCGTGCGCTCGCTGGCGGCGTTCGTGTGGGACTTCGTCGTCGGCGACGACTGGCGGATCGCCGTCGGCGTCGTCATCGCGCTTGGCCTGACGGCGCTGATCGGGGGCACTGCGCTGGCGGCGTGGTGGATCCTGCCGCTGACCGTCGGGGCGCTGCTCGCCTATTCGGTGTGGCGCGTCGCGCGCCCCCGCGTGTAGGGGATCACGCCGGGCGCTCCCACACAAGCTGGTACAGCTCGGTCCGCGTGATGATCCGGGCCGGGCGGCGCGCCATCTCGGTCAGCACCGAGTTGTGATCAGTTCGTGAGTGCTGCGCTATGCGCGCTCACTTGCAGTCGTCCAACTCCAGGTCGGCCGGCAGCGCCTCGTCGAGCGCGTACAGCGTGGCCATCGCCGAACCGGTCGGCGGCTTGACCCCGCCCGGCTCGGAGCCGACCCGGGCCGAGTAGATCGAGAGGGCACCGAACCGGCGGGCGACGATCGTCGCCTCGGCCACGGCCAGCAGCGTCGGCACGATCAGCGCGTCAAAGTGACGCGCCAGCTCCAGCACGAGCACCGTCCCCGACAGCGGCCCCTGCATCGCTGCGGCGAGAAACGCGCCGCCGCCGATCAGCGCATAGCTGCCGGCCGCCGCGCCGGGCCACAGGTGCGACCACGCGCTACCGACCAGCCCGGCGAGCAGGACCCCGATCGCGAACGTGGGCGTGAACAGCCCGCCCGGCGACTCCGAGCTGATGCACGCCGCCGTGACAATCGGCTTCAGCACGAACAGCACGGCCAGCAGACCGATCGAGACCTTGCCGACGACGGCCAGCGCAACGATGTCCTTGCCGTTGCCGAGCAGCTGCGGGTAGGGCAGCGAGAGCGCCGCGAGCGCGGCGAACACGGCCACCGGTATGACGTAGCGACCGGGTCCGCTCGGCTGGCGCAACCGGGTGGCCAGCGTGATCAGCCGCGCCCAGGCGACCGCGACAAGCCCGATCACCGGGCCCATCAGCGCCGCCCAGACCAGCTGCGAGGCGTGCACGTTGTACGTCGGCACCACATACGTCGGGCCGGTTCCGAGGGCGATCCAGGCGACTGCGGTAGCCGTCACCGAGGTCAGCAGGGCGGGAAGCACGAGTGGCAGCGCCACCGTGCCGAGCAGCACCTCGAGCGCGAACAGCGTCCCGCCGAGCGGCACGTTGTAGACCGCGCCGAGCCCGGCCCCGGCGCCGGAGGCGACGAGCAGCCGCCGCTGCCACAGCGGCAGCGCCGCCCAGTCGGCGAGCTTTGACGCGGTGGCCGCCCCCGCCAGCTGCGGGGCGGCCTCGCGCCCGAGCGAGACGCCGAGGCCGACGGTCACGATCGAGAGCACGCACCGGGCGATGCTTGGCACGAACGCCATCCGCCCGCGCCGCAACCACAGCGACTCCGACACCTCGGTCCCACCCGACAGCGGCAACCGCCCAAGCACCCGCAGGCCGACGATCACGACCACGGCCGCGACGAGCAGCGCGGCGAAGTGTCGCCAGCCAGGCGCGGCGCGAACGGTGGCGAGGAAGGTCGTGCTGCGCGATCCATAGGCGAGGCGCTCGACGAGGTGCAGCAGCCCCAGCAGCGCGGCCGCGGCGCCACCGGTGATCACCCCCAGCACAATCGTCAGCATCCAGAAGCGCCCGCTGTAGCCCGCGATGATCCCGCGGCCGGTGAGGTTCGGCTGCGGGGTGGCCCAGCGGTCGGCCTCGTCCTCGGCGTCGGGGAGCGGGCGCGGCGGCTCGTTGGGATCGCCCGTCATCGTCTCAGGGGATTGTCGTCGCCCCGCCGACGATGATCCATTCCGATTGGGCGCCTATATATTCCTTACTGGAATGGTTCGGGAGCACGTGATCGGCGAGCCGCTGGACGCCGGGGAGCTGGCCGCCTTCGTGGCCGCGGTCGACTCGGGCTCCGTGACCGCCGCGGCCGACGCGCTCGGCCTCAGCCAGTCTGCGGCGAGCAAACGGATCCTGTCGCTGGAGCGACGGCTCGGCGTCCGTTTGCTGGAGCGCGGGCGCCTCGGGGCCAGCGCCACCGAGGCCGGCATGGTGCTCTACCCCGAGGCGCAGCAGGCGCTCAGCGCGCTGCGCCATGCCGCCGCGGTCGTGGCCACCCACGCCCGCGAGCACGGTGTGCTGCGCCTGGCGGCCAGCCACACCACCGGCGGCTTCCTGCTGCCGGCATGGCTTGCCCGGTTCCGCGCCGGTGAGCTCGACCCGCCGCGGACGCAACTGCAGATCGCCAACTCGCAGGCGGTGCTGGTCGAGGTCCGCTCGGGCCAGGTCGAGGTCGGCTTCATCGAGTCGCTCGACCCGACCGACGGCCTGGAGGTGCTGACGCTCGTCTCCGACGAGATCGTCGCCGTCGTCGCGGCCGGCCATCCGTGGGCGGGCCGACGCTCGGTGTCGGCGCGCATGCTGCGATCCGACTCCTATCTGGCGCGCGAGCTCGGGTCGGGGACCCGCGGCGTGTCGAGCGCGGCACTGGGGCGGGCCGGGATCGAGCTCGTGCCGGCGCTGGAGACCGCCTCGACGCAGAGCCTGAAGCGGGCGGTGCTGGAGGGCGGCTTCACGCTGCTCTCGCGGCTGGCCATCGAGGCCGAGGTCCGGGCGGGGACGCTGTCTGCACTGCCCGTGGCCGGCGTCGACCTGCGCCGGCCCCTCCGGGCGGTGCGCCGGCGCGGCGGCGCGGCGCCGGCGGCGGCGCGATTCTGGCGCCAGCTGCGGCTGCTGGCCAGCTAGGTCACGCGGCCCGAACGCTCACCGATCGAGCGGCGAGAACCCCGGCTGCTAGCCTTTTGTCGCTTCAACCGCCGAATCTCCGTCGCCCTGCGGCGGAGAGCGGGGGACCCATCGGTGGCCAAGGCCACCTGGGGCGAATCGCCGCGACGTCGCGGCGTAGCGCACTTTCTCGCGCGAGCCCGTCAGCTCACCCCGTAGGCATGAGAAAGAAGGAGCTAATGAATGCCCGTCAGGAATCCGCGCGGGTTATCGCGCATGAAACAGGCACGTCGCGGCGTGCGCATCGGGACCGGGCTGGCGGCCGTCGCGGCGAGCGCCGGAGTCCTGGCGAGCGGGGCGCCGATCGCCGCCGCCGCCATCCCCCAGGCCCTGCTCACTGAGGGCAGCAGCGGCGCCGCCGTCGCGAAGATCCAGCGCGCCCTGCACCTGAAGCGCACCGGGCGCTTCACCGCCGGCACGCGCCACGCCGTGCTGGCCTTCCAGCACAGCCATCACCTCATCGTCGACGGGATCGTCGGCCCGCAGACCGAGGACGCGCTGTTCGGGATTAAGCCGCCCAGCGTGGCCCCGGCGGCCGGCAGCGTCGGCGGTTACTCGATCCCGGCCAGCATCGTCGAGTGCGAGTCGGGCGGCAACTACGCCGCCGTGAACCCGGAGTCGGGTGCCGGCGGCGCGTACCAGATCCTGCCCTCGACGTGGGCGGCCTACGGCGGCCAGGGGCTGCCCGAGAACGCCTCGCCCGCCGAGCAGAACGCGATCGCCGCGCGCATCTACGCCGCCGACGGTCCGTCCGCCTGGAGTTGTTGAGCGCACGAACGCCGCTCGCCGTGCGGCGCCGCCCGGTTTACTCCGGCGGCGCCGCGTCGGCCGGTCACCGATAGGCGGCTGGCCACTTTGGGCGGGTTTTCTACGCCCTGGGTCGAAAGGGCTCCCAGAGAGGCTGTCGCAAGGGCGGTTGCGGAGGCTGACGGGATTGGGTCTGGGCCGACAGACGACCGCACTCGCACACGGTCCCGGCCGATCGGTGACCGTGCGACGTTATTCGCCCTCGCGCGATCGTCGGCGCGGGCGCGGTGGGCCGCGACTAGGTCCGGCGACCCGGATGGCCACAACCCGACAACGAACGGGAATCCTTGCAACCGCGACGGGTTACGGGTCGCCGGCGATGCATAACCCGGCTCGGTCAGGGCCGGAACGCGTCCGTGGTGGGTTACGACCATGGATGGGCGTCCCGGGGAGTCCGCGCGGGCAGCGGCCCACAGCCGCCGCTCCCCGGCACGGCGGCCGCCATCGAAGGACAGCCGCCATGTTGCGACTCAGTGAGACGGATCACGACTGTCAGGGGGCGGGCGGGGCGACGAGCGTCTCGATGAATGTCTCCGAGCGTTCGCGGTGGCGCTCCAGCAACTCCAGGGCCAGAGCGGGATCCTCGTTGTCGATCGCGGCCAGGATCGCGGTGTGCTCGCCGACGATCGCCTCCGGGATCACGCGGTCGTCGGCGTCGAGCCACATCCGGCGGTAGGAGAGGACGCGGTATGGGTCGAGCGCGTCCCACAGCTGGGTGACGAAGCGCAGCAGCCAGGGGTTCCCGCAGCGGTCGAACAGCGCGAAGTGGAAGCGGCGGTTGGCGGCGATCATCTCGACGGCGTCGAGGTCCTGGGCGGCGCGCTCCTGCGTGTGGATGGCGAACCGCATCGCGGCACGATCCGGCTCCAGGAGGTTCGGCAGGGCCCGCCGCTCGGCCTCGGCCTCGACCACCGCGCGCAGCTCGTAGATCTGGCGGATCGCCCCGTCGTGGAGCTCGGTGACGAAGTAGCCGCGCTGCGGCTCGTAGGTGACCGCGCCCTCGCCGGCCAGCGTCTTCAGCGCTTCGCGCAGCGGGATCAGGCTGACCCCGAGCTGCGCCGCGGTCGCCTCTTGGCGGATCTTCGCGCCCGGCCGCAGGTCGCCGCGGATGATCGCGGCGCGCAGCGCCGAAGCGGCGATCGCCTCGCTGGTGCGCGGAAGCTGCGTGCGCTCAAACTCCATACCGGCCAATCTACTGCTCCCGCCGGACATCCCTTGACATTATAATATTCACTAGATAGGGTCACCGGCCATGAACGCTCCCGAACGACTCAGAGAACTGCTTGCCGGGAATCAGCTGATCGTCGCGCCCGGCGTGTTCGACGGGATCAGCGCGGCGCTCGTGGCCAAGCTCGGCTTTACGGCCGCGTACATGACCGGTGCCGGCGTGTCCGCCTCCTACGGCCTGCCCGACATCGGCCTGCTCACCCTCACCGAGATGGCCGACCGGGCCCGGCTGCTCGCCGGGCTGCTTGACGTCCCGCTGATCGCCGACGCCGACACCGGCTACGGCTCGCCGATCAACGCGGTCCGCGCCGTGCGGGCGTACGAGCGTGCCGGCGTCGCCGCGATCCAGCTGGAGGACCAGGTCTTCCCGAAGCGCTGCGGCCACCTGGCCGGCAAGGGCGTCGTCGACTCGGAGACGTTCGCGCTGACCCTCGGGGCCGCGCTCGACGCCCGCGAGGAGATGCTGATCGTCGCCCGCACCGACGCGCTGGCCGTCCACGGACTCGACGAGGCGATCGCCCGCGCCGTCCGCTACGCCGAGCTCGGCGCCGACGTGATCTTCGTCGAGGCGCCGGGCAGCGAGCAGGAGATCGAGCGGATCGCCGCCGAGATCGACGCGCCGCTGCTGCTGAACTACGTGCCGGGCGGGCGCACGCCCCAGCTGCCGCCGGCCCGCCTGACCGAGCTCGGGATCAAGATCGCCATCCACCCCGGCGCGGTGATGATGACGATGATCCCCGCCGCCGTGCAGTCGCTCGCGGCGCTGCGCCCAGAGGCCACGGCCGGTGAGTCCGAGGTCAGCCCGGAGGCGTTCTTCGACCTGTTCGGCCTGAGCGAGTGGATGGAGCTCGGGCAGCGCTACGACGGCCGGGAGACGTGAGATGGGCATGACGATGATCGAGAAGATCCTCGCCCGCGCCGCCGGGCGAGACCAGGTGGAGGTCGGCGAGTTCGTCACCGCCGAGGTGGACATGTGCGTGATGATCGATCTGCAGTTCGCCACCATGTGGATGGCGCCGACAAGAATCGCCGACCCGGCGCGAGTGGCGGTGATCCTCGACCACGCGGTCCCCGCCCCCACGATCAACGACGCCGACGGCGGCGTACGGGCCCGGGCGTTCGTGAAGGAGTTCGGGATCGAGCAGTTCTACGACGTCGGCCGCCACGGCATCTGCCATCAGGTGATCGCCGAGAACGGCCTGGCCCGCCCGGGCGAGGTGCTCGCGTGCACCGACTCGCACACGTGCGCCGGCGGCGCCTATAACACCGCCGCGCGCGGGCTCGGACCGGCGGACGTCTACGCGATCATGTGCACGGGCAAGACCTGGTACCAGGTCGCCCCCACGATCAGATACGAGCTCGTCGGGCAGAAGCCGGCCCACATCTCGGGCAAGGACATCTTCCTGTACGTCGCCGGCACCTACGGCGACGCCACGAACCACAACCTGGAGTTCGGCGGGCCGGGGCTGGCCAGCGTGCCGATGAACGACCGCCGCACGATCGCCACCCAGGGCGCCGAGGTCTCGGCCGACTTCACCACCTTCCCGGCCGACGAGCTGTGCCGCGCGTTCCTCGACGCGCGCACGGACAGGCCCTACACGCCGGCCGACCCGGACGGCGACGCGCAGTACGCGGCCCGGCGGGAGATCGACCTGACCGCGCTGGAACCGTACGTCGCCCGTCCGGGCGGGGTGGCGAACAACGCCGTGCCGCTGTCGGAGATCGAGCAGCGCCCGGTGCACCAGTGCTTCATCGGGTCGTGCGCGAACGGGCAGATCGAGGATCTGCGGATCGCCGCCGAGGTGCTCCGCGGCCACCGCGTCGCGGACGGGGTGCGCCTGATCGTCACGCCGGCCTCGCAGCGGACGTACAGCGAGGCGGTGAAGCTCGGCTACGTCGAGACGCTGTCCGATGCCGGCGCGATCGTCACCAACTCCACCTGCGGCGCCTGCTTCGGGTACCACATGGGCCTGCTCGGCGCGGGCGAGGTGTGCCTCACCGCCTCGACGCGCAACTTTCGCGGACGGATGGGCAGCCCCGACGCCGAGATCTACATGGCCTCTCCCGCCACCGTCGCCGCGGCGGCGATCGCCGGCCACATCATCAACCCCCGGGAGCTGTGATGGAGGGCCGCGTCTGGGTGTTCGGGGACTCCGTCGACACCGACAACATGTACCCCGGGTTCGCCATGAAGCTGCCGATCGACGAGGCGTCACGGCACGTCTTCTACGCGCTGCGTCCGGGGTGGACCGACGAGGTCGGCGAGGGGGACATCGTCGTCGCAGGAAAGAACTTCGGGATCGGCTCCAGCCGCCCCGTGGCGCAGCTGTTCAAGCAGCTCGGGGTGGCGGCGCTGGTGGCCGACGAGTTCAACTCGCTGTTCCTGCGCAACAGCATCAACTTCGGGATGCCGGTCGCCACGATCCCCGGCGTGTCATCGGCCCTGAACGACGGCGACGTGGTGCGACTGGACATCGGCGCGGCAACGCTGGAACGAGCGGCTGACGGGCTGACGCTGACCGGGCAGCCGCTGCCCCAGTTCGTGCTCGACATCATCGCCCAGGGCGGCATCCTGCCGATGCTGGCGGCCCAGGGCTACCTGCCCCGTGGCTGAGAGCGCCGAGCTGGCCGAGTGGCTGGCCACCGTCACGCTCGACGACGTCCCCGCCGAGGTGCGCGAACGCGCGAAGCATCTCCTGCTTGACGGCGTTGCCTGCGGCTTCGTCGGTGCCGGCCTGTCGTGGTCGCTGACGGCCACCGACGCCCTGACCCGGCTGGAGGGCGACGGCCCCGTGCCGCTGATCGGGACGGGGCGGCGGACGACCCCGATGACGGCGGCGCTGCTGAACAGCTCCTACATCCAGGGGTTCGAGCTCGACGACTACCACCCCGTGGCCCCGGTCCATGGCGCCTGCCTCGTGTTGCCGGCGATGCTGTCGGTCGCCGGGTCGCTGGGGCGCGTCGTAACGGGCGCGGAGCTCCTGCTCGGGGCGATCCGCGGGTTCGAGGTCAGCCCGCGCGTCGGATTGGCGCTACACGGCGCCCAGATGCTGACCCGCGGCTGGCATTCCGGCCCCGTGTTCGGCGGGCCTGGCGCAGCCGCCGCGGCTGGCACGCTGTACGGCCTCGACGCCGAGCGGTTCGAGGACGCACTCGGACTCGCCGCGACCCAGGCCGGCGGGCTGATGGCGGCCCAGTTCGAGTCGATGGGCAAACGGATGCAGCACGGCTTCGCCGCCCGCAACGGCGTGCTGGCGGCGACGCTCGCGGCGGGCGGGTACACCGGCATCAAGCAGGTGTTCGAGCGGCCGTACGGCGGGTTCCTGTCGACCTTCGGCGAGGGCCACGATCCCGACGCCTCGCAGATCACCAACGGGCTCGGCACCGACTGGCACACGACGGTGATCGCCGTGAAGCCATACGCGGCGATGGCTGGGCTGCACGCGGCGATCGACGCCGCGCGGGCGCTGGGCACGCTGCACACGGATGCGGTGGACACGATCACCGTGTCCGTCTCCGAGCCGGCCTTTCACCACGGCGGGTGGCGCGCCGCGCGGCCGCTGACCGCGGTCGGGGCGCAGATGAACCTGGCCTACGCCGTCGCCGTCACGCTGCTCGACGGGACCGCCTTGGCCGCCCAGTTCTCGCCCGAGCGGATCGACGCCGATGACGTGTGGGCGCTGATCGAGCGCACCACGCTGCGCCACGAGCCGAGCTTCGACGAGCGCCCGCAGGACGGATACAACACGCTGCTGCAGGTGACGCTGCGCGACAGCACGACGCGCGAGGCGTTCGTCGAGATGCCGCGCGGTGCGATGGCGAAGCCGCTCAGCGACGACGAGGTCGTAGAGAAGTACCGCGCCCTCACGGGCCCGCTGGTCGACGAGGGCCGGGCCCAAGCGATCGAGCGGACGGTTCTCGGCCTGGAGCAGCTCGAGGACATCGGCGAACTCGTGGAGCTGCTGGCCGCGCCCGTTGGATAATCCCCGCGTGGAGACAGCGGCGATTTTCAGCGAGACCCGCCGGCGACTGGCCAGCCAGGGATGGCTCAGCTCGATCGTCGGCGCGCTCGTCGTGTTCGTCGCCATCGGCTTCTTCATCCCGCTGTTCGCCAGCTCGCATGACGTCACGAAGCTGGGGCTGATCAACGCCCCGCTCGTGGTGCTGTACGCGGCGGTCTCGGGGTTCGTCATCCACCGCATCTACACCCGCGACTTCATCGCGGCGACAGGCTGGATCGCCGCCGACCGGGCGCCGGAGACCGGCGAGCGCGATGCCACGCTCACCCTCGCCATTCGGCAGGTGAAGCTGGAGGCGGCCGGCTGGGTGGCCGGGGCGCTGGTGTTCGCCGTTCTCAACGGGATCATCCAATCGTGGGGGTTCGGCGCGGTGGTCGGGGCGACGATCTGGCTCGGCGGCGAGACGACCTGCGCGCTCGACTACCTGCTGACCGAGCGCTTGCTGCGGCCGGTGATCGCCCACGCGCTGGTCGCCGGGCCGCCAGCGCGGTCGGTCGCGCCGGGCGTGAGGGCCCGACTGATCGTGGGCTGGGCGCTCGGGACCGGCGTGCCGCTGATCGGCGTGCTGGTCGTCGGCATCGTCGGCCTGACGAACTCCGGCGTCAGCACCGACGATGTCGCCGGCGCGGCGCTGTTTCTCGGCGTGGTGGCGTCCTTCACTGGCGCCGTTGTCACCCGGTACGCCGCCCACGCGATCGGGGATCCATTGCTGGAGCTTCGCGACGGGCTGGCGCGTGTCGAGCGTGGCGAGTTCGACGTGGCGGTGTCGGTCGACGACCTGGGCGAGATCGGCCTGCTGCAGGCGGGCTTCAACCGGATGGCCGACGGCCTGCGGGAGCGCGAGCAGATCCGCGACCTGTTCGGCCGCCAAGTCGGCGCCGAGGTGGCGCGCGCGGCGGTGCACGAGGGCGTGCGGCTCGGTGGCGAGGAGCGTCCGATCGGCGCCCTGTTCATCGACATGGTCGGGTCGACGGCGCTCGCGCTGGCCGTGCCGCCGGCCGAGGTGGTGGCGACGCTGAACAGCTTCTTCCACGTCGTCGTCGACGTGATCGAGCAGCACGGCGGGCTCGTGAACAAGTTCGAGGGCGACGGCGCGCTATGCGTGTTCGGAGCGCCGGTGATCTGCGGGGACCCCGCCGGCGATGCCCTGCGCGCCGCCCGTGTGATGGCCGCGCGCTTCACGCGCGAGCTGCCGAAGATCGACTTCGGCATCGGCGTCTCCGCCGGCGCGGCGGTGGCCGGCAACGTCGGCGCCGAGCACCGCTTCGAGTACACGGTGATCGGCGATCCGGTGAACGAGGCCTCGCGGCTCGCCGACCTGGCCAAGGAGCGACCCGAGCGCGTGCTCGCCTCCGACGCGGCGCTGCGGCTCGCCGACCCCGCGATCGCGGCCGAATGGGACACTACGGGCGCCGAGGTCCTGCGCGGTCGCAGCACCCCCACCGGCCTCGCCCACCCGCGCTCCTGAACCATGCCCACCATCCTCCTTGCCCGCCACGGACAGGCGTCCTACGGCGGCTCCGACTACGACGTGCTGTCCGCGCTCGGCGCGACCCAGGCCGACGTGCTGGCGGCCGAGCTGACGGCGCGCGGGCTGGACGTGAGCGAGCTCGTCAGCGGGTCGCTGAGCCGCCAGCGCGACACCGCAGCGCCGAGCGCCGCCGCGCTCGGGCGGGCGGTCGCCGTCGACCCGCGCTTCAACGAGTACGACATGGACGACATCCTCGGCTCGCACTCCGGCACCGACGTCCGCGTCACCGGATCGAGCCACGCCATCAGCTCGCGCGAATTCCAAGACCTCCTCGACGGGGCGCTGGTCGAGTGGATCGCCGCCGGGACGGCGAGCGGCGCCGCCGAGACGTTTCCGGCCTTCAAGGCGCGCGTGTCGGCCGGCCTGCGCGAGCTGGCCGAGCGGCTTGCATCCGGGACCACCGGCGTCGCCTTCACCTCCGGTGGCGTGCTCGCGGCCGTATGCATCGAGCTGCTCGGTCTGGCCGATGACGCGTTCACGACGTTCAACCGGGTGACGATCAACGCGGGCATCACGAAGGTGATCCACGGCCGCCGGGGCGCCACGCTCGTGTCGTTCAACGACCACAGCCACCTCGCCGGACCGGAAGTCTCGTACCGGTAACCGGTGCACCGTGACCTTTACCCGGCCGCAGCCGG
Source organism: Solirubrobacteraceae bacterium (assembly GCA_035552615.1). Taxonomy (GTDB): domain Bacteria; phylum Actinomycetota; class Thermoleophilia; order Solirubrobacterales; family Solirubrobacteraceae; genus Palsa-465. The sequence continues at coordinate 1,022 of DASZLC010000091.1, read as the reverse complement.
CACCGGCCGCGGCTTGAACCTGACCGCAGGCGCCTGTCACGCGCTCTGGCTCAGCAGGTGCAGCGCGGTATCCGGCGAAGCCCAGGGCAGCGGATCCCCGTTAACCTCGCTTGAACTTTTACGGGATGTCACATCCGGTAGCTGAACCCAGCCGTTGTGCGAACGATCTGCGACGCGCACACGGACCAGGGACTGGAAAGCCCTGCGGTCGGGCTGGTCACCGCCATGACGGATGACGGACCAGTAGAAATCATCGGAAGCGACCACCACGAGCGGGCCCGGGGCCGAACGAAATGTTTTTTTCACTTGTACCGCGTTAAGCAGACGAAAGGCGATGTCAAGCGCTTCGCCGAAGCACCCGTGCGCATCATAGTGAACCTCGCCGCCATGGACGACGACGCGTACCCGCAACTGATAATCCGACTTTCTGCCGCAAGAGACACCGGCGTTGTAATCGATGAGAAGATCGTTCAGGTAAGGGATAACGTGCGTCACTAGCAGCAGCTTCGGCGCCTCCTGGACGGGATGGATAAGAGTGAGGATCCCGTCACCGAGATCGAAGAATTCATCCCGGTGGACTGGTTCAATCCCGGCCGCGCGCAGTGCGGCGTCCAGAAATTCATAGATCCTACCGCGAAGCTCCGCTTTGGCCATGTCATCGCGACTGGTCGACCGCTCGATGTCAAGGGCGATGATGGCACGATGGTGAGCAAGGGCAGCCGCATCAAGTGGATACACACAGCACCTTCTCTCGTAACCAGCATTACAGGACTGCCTTTACAAACGCGGCGCTTATCGGATCATCCGGAGGGCCGGGTCAATTCCCTGCCGGCCCTCCGGCGTTCGCCCGGAACTAGCCTGCCCGGGCAGCGCGGGAGCTTTATTCCCGGTCCCCGGCGAGGGCCAGGAGCACCTCGTCGCGCAGCTGGCCGATGACTCGCTCGGCCGGCTTCGGCTCGGACGCCTGAACCATCAGCCGGATGGTCGGCTCCGTTCCGCTGGAGCGGACCAGCACCCGCCCG
>DASZLC010000090.1:0-70809 GCA_035552615.1 Solirubrobacteraceae bacterium | reverse complement strand
GATGGCCAAGAACGACTCGCGCTCGGATGTGCGGCGCGATTTTGGACCGCTGCTGCTCTACGAAATCGCCGCGCTGGGCTACGCGATCCTCCGTGAGCACGAGCTGCTCGGCGGGTACCGCGAGGCGCTCTCGCGGCTCCCGGAAGCGCTCCGGCAACGTCGGATCATCCAATCGCGACGTCGAGCCACGCGGGTTCCTTTCGGGCTGGAGCCGGTGATTGTTCTCGCATAGCGATCACTATTGCCGGCGACGGCCGGCGTGGGCGCCAAGCAGGCGGGCGGCGCGGCGGTGGCTGAGGCGGGCGCGCCATGGAGAGCCGTAGAAGCGCGTGTCGCTCCACCATTCTCGGACGAGTCCCGGCTGCGGACGCGGGTCGAGGAACATCGCGAACCCTTGGGCCTCGCGGCGGGCGCGACGGTAGATCGCGGGCAGCGGGTCGTGCGTGTGGTCATGGGCGAGGTTGAGGTCCGGATCGATCACGCACACGTACCCCTGGCGGATCCAGTGGGCCGCCCACTCGCGGTCCTCGCAGCCCGGCAGGTCGGCGCGGAAGGGCCGCCGGCGCCATAGCTCGGCGCGGAACGCGCCCGCGCCGTTGGAGTAGCCCCACTCCGGGTACTGGCGCAGCAGCGCGGCGTCCTGCACGACCCGCTCGTCGAGCACGCTGCCGTCGGGGCGGTAGCGATCGCCGGAGGCGCACGCCACCCGCGGATCGGCGAACGGCTCCAGCAGGCGCGCCAGCCATCCCGGATCGGAGGCGAAGGCGTCGGCCGACAATGCGACGACGATCTCCCCATTCGCTCGCTCGGCCCCGAGGTTCAGGGCGCCGCCGAAGGAGAACGACGGCATCGAGAGGACGGCGGCGCCGGCCGACCGCGCGATCTCCGCCGTCCGGTCGCGCGAGCCGTTGTCGACGACGATCAGCTCGGACGCCGCGACGCCGACCTGGGCCCGCACCAGCTCCAGGCAGCGGCCGATGCGCGCCGCCTCGTCGCGGGCGCGGACGACCACACTGCACGGCACGGTCGGCATCGGCTGGCGATTATCGGGGCTCCGCGCGTTAGCATGCCCCCCCGTGGATGTGACGGCGTTCGACGGGCGTGCGAACGGCCGGGTGGAGAGCCCGAGGCCGTCGTCGCCGATCTTCGATATTCCGATCGATCTCGCGCAGCCGCCGGAGCTGCTGCGCACGATCAGCGGCTGGGCCTCGGAGGGAACGACGCGTCGGGTGATGTACGTGAACGCGCACGTCGTGAACCAGTCCCGCGTGACGCCCGGGCTCGGGCACGCGCTGCGGCGCGCTGACCTCGTGTACTGCGACGGCTACGGGGTGCGGCTGGCGGCGCGCGTGCTCGGCCTGCCCGTCCCCCATCGCATGACCGGCGCCGACTGGATCTGGGGGCTGGCCAGCCTGTGCGAGCTGACCGGCCAGCCGATCTACCTGCTCGGCTCCGAGCCGCCGATCGCCCAGCAGGCTGCCGCGCGGCTACGCCGCTGGTATCCGAAGCTCGACATCGTCGGCTCCCACCACGGCTTCTTCGAGCTCGGCTCGCCCCACAACGAGCGGGTGATCGAAGACATCAACGCGCACCCGGCCCGGATCGTGCTCGTCGGGATGGGGACACCGAAGCAGGAGCTGTGGGTCGACCGCTACGCCGATCGGCTGGACGGCGCGGTGGTGTGGACGGTCGGGGCACTGTTCGACTACGTCTCGGGGCACATCCCGCGCGCCCCGCGCTGGCTGGCCGACAACGGCCTGGAGTGGATCTTCCGGCTCGCGCTGGAGCCCCAGCGGATGTGGCGGCGCTACCTGCTCGGTAACCCGGCATTCCTCTCCCGGGTGTTCAGCGAGGCGCGCACCCAGCGTTGACGCCGAGCCGCTACGGCTCGTGCAGGATGTCGGACGAGTTGTCGGTGTCGGACGCGAACGGCCCCGTCTTCGGCCAGACGACCCGGCGCAGGACGTAATGGCTGTTCTCGAACACCGGCGGGCCCGAGGCGAAGTACTCGGGCGCCAATGGCACCCGCGAGGTCGGCCCGTACTTCGGGTTGTAGCGCAGCGCCAGCGCGTAATCGGCGCGGTAGCTGCCGTTGGCATAGGCGTAGGTCGTCCCGCGGATCGGGTCCGAGGAGGACACGGGGTGCGCGCCGACCATGTACGTCGCCCACACCTGCTGGCCCGACGGCGGGATGTCGACGCGAATCGTCGCCCCCGTCGGCAGCGCGTTCATCCACGCCCGGATCTGGAACATCTGTGCGGGGACCTGCTGGGGTAGCAGGAAGCCGTCGCGGCGGTCCTGGACGATCGCCGCCGCCGCCCACACGGCCAGCAGCGCCGCGCCGGCCAGCGCCAGCCGCCGCGCGTCGGACCACAACAGCCGCATCACCGCGCTCGCCGCCAGCGTCAGCACGACCGCCCCGACGAACGACAGGTGCTTGAAGTCCATGTACGCGCCCGAGCTGGCCAGGCGGAAGCGCAGGTCGAGCAGGCACAGCGCGCCGAGCACGATCCCGAGCGCCAGCCGCGGGCGGGGATCAAGTGCCCGCAGCCCCCAGGCCGCGATCGCGAGCACGATCAGCGCCGGGATGATCCCGCCACCGGTGCCGACGAACAGCCCGAACGACAGGAAGTGGTGGATGTCGCCGCCCCACAGCGTGCTACTCGACGAGAGCAGCTGGCTGAGCGCCTCCTTCAGCTTCAGCACCGCCCCGACGACCGCCGGCAGCAGCAGCAACAGCACGACGGGGACGGCGATCCAGGCGCGGGCCCGGCGCAGCTCGCCGAGGGGCGGTCGCCGCCGGTACCCGATGCCCACCGCCGCCACGATCACCACCGGATAGGGCAGCGCCAAGGGATACGCGAGCCACAGCATCACCAGCGTGAACAGGAACAGCACGACCGAGCGCACGTCCCAGCGTGAGACGGCCCGCCAGCCGAACAGCAGGGCGTACGGGAACATCGCGTAGCCCCACAGCTGGTTCCAGTACGGATGCCAGCCGAGGTGAAGCGTCGTCCAGGACAGGCCGATCACCGCCGCCACCGCCGGCCCGGCGCGCGGCGGTGCGCCAAGGCACTCCACGGCCAGCATCGCGAAGCCGAAGGCCGCGATCACCATCAGCAGCGCGACGATCGCCGGGAACACGCGGATCGGGTCGTCGTGGCCGAGGTTGCTCGCCGCCGCCAGCGGGTAAAAAATGGGGTAGCGGAAGCGCCACTCCTGCGGGACGGTGTCGACGGGCAGGACGTTGTCGGTGCCGGTCGGCGGGACGTGCTGGAACAGCACCGCGATGCCCGCCACCTGCTCGGCGTCGGGGTTCTCGCCGTAGATCGTGTCGGCGCCGGTGCGCGCGGCGGGGATCAGCGCCACCAGCCACAGCACGAACAGCACGGCGACCCACACGGCGCGCTCGCGCGGCCAGGCCACCGGGGCCGCGTCGAGCCCCGCATCGTGGAAGCCGCGGCGGCGGACGATCACGCTGGCCCCGAGGCCGATCGCCAGTGTCAGCCACAGGCTCACGTGCAGCGGCACGTGCGCGACGCCGAACGCGGTCAGCACGAGCGCACCCGCCGCGGCGCCGAGCGCCAGGGCGAACACCGGGCGCACGGCGCGCCAGGGCGCCGGAATCAGCGCGTAGGCGAGGGCATCGCCGCACACCACGAACAGGACGACGCTCGCCGCGGAGGCGCGCAGGATCCCGGGGACGCCCTGGAGGTGGTGCGCGTGGATGGCCAGCGCGAGCACCGCGGCGACGAGCACGACGAGCGCGACGGTGATCGCGTCGCCCTGGCGCCACCACGGCCGGCCGCCGTCGGGCGGCGGCGCCAGCGGGCGGGGAGCGTCAGTCTGCACGGCCGACATCGCCCTCAGGGTGTCATGCCGCCGCGCGCGGCGTGGCGCTCACGCCGCCAGGGTCGCCTCGACCGCCGCCCGCAGCCGCTCGCCGATCGGCCCCGGTTCGTAGCGCCCCAGCCGCCGCTGCGCGCGGCGGCGCAGCTCGGTCCGCAACTCCACGTCGCCGGCCACCAGATGCAGCAGCTCGGCGATCACGGCGGGGTCGCGGTCCTCGACGAGGATCCCGGCGTCGCCGAGCACCTCGGGTACCGCCCCGGCCGCCCGCGCGATCACCGGAACGCCGAAATGGAAGGCCTCCAGCAGCGGGATGCAGAACCCCTCGTGCTCCGAGAGGCACGCGAACACGTGGGCGGCGCGGTAGCGCCCCCCGAGCTCGCCCGCCGGCAGCCCCGACTCGATACTGACAGCGCCGGGGGCCAGCGTGTCGGCCAGCCGACGGAGAAACTGCTCATAGCCGGCGCTGATCGGGTCGCCGACCAGGCTCAACCTGGCCTCGGGGGCGCGATGGCGGCGGTACTGGGCGAAGGCCCGGATCAGCGGCTCCTGCCCCTTGTGGGGCGAGAGCCGCCCGACGAACATCACGGTCGGCGGCGCCGGCGGGTCGGGCGCCGAGCCGTCGCGCCCCGGGCCGAGCGCGTCGAGCGCGATCAGCAGCGGGATCACCTCGGGCCGCTCGGCGCCGAGCTGCGTCAGTTCGGCGGCGTTGAAGGCCGAGTCGGCGGCGGCGACGTCGACCGCGGCGACGAGCTCGGCCAGCTGCTCGCGTCCGGCCGCGCAGTGCGCCGCGACGACCGGGGCGTGCTCCCACAGCAGCCCGGGTGGGGTGACGTTGTGGTAGAGCAGCAGCTTGCGGTTCGGCAGCGCCAGCAGCTCGCCGAGCCTCGGCCAGCCGGCGGAATGGTGCAGCAACAGCACGTCGCCGGGATCGGCGCGCAGGCGCTCGGCGGGCGCGATCCCGCCGCCGAGGCCGGGGGCGATGCGGTACGCGTGGTCGGCCCCGCCCCACCCCCAGGCGGCGAACAGCGCCCGGAAGGCGAGCGCCTCGGTCGTGATCGCGTCGTGGGGACCGGCACCGGAGAGCAGCTGGTGGACGCGGATCACCGCGCCCCGCCCGCCGGCGACTCGTCGTCCTCGCCGAGCCGCGCCTCCAGCTCGGCGATCCGCGCCTCCAGCCGCTGGACATGGCCGAGCAGCGTCACGTTGAAACGCGTCTGGTCGGCGATCAGCTGCACGTGGTACTGGACGAGCAGCCGCAGCAGCAGGCGCTTGAGCGCCGTGATCGGGGCACCGAACCGTCGCGTCGAGCGCACCCACGAGACGTCGGGCTCCACGATCGCCCACTGGTAGAGCTTCAGCTCGGTCGCCGGGGCGGCCGGCTCGGCGGCGCGGGCGTCCGCATATGCGCCCTGGGCGCGCATCTCGGCGGCCGCGGCGCGCGCTCGCGCCACGGCGTCCTCGGGCGCGGTCACGCCGTCGGGCTCCCGCTCAGCACGCGCCAGCTGCCGCGAAGGTCGATCACGCCCGCCTCGGCGTGCTCGGAGGTGACCGAGAATCGGGTGCTGCGCTGCAGCTCCGGGCCGGCGCCGAGGGCGAGATCGTAGTCGCCGGCCAGCAGCGGCAGCGAGGGGATCTCGTAGGCGAGCGCAGCGGTCCCGGCCGCGACCTCGAACGCGGTGGTGAACAGGACGCTGCCGCCGGCCACGCGGAGCTCCAGACGGACACGCGATGCCACGGCCGCGCTGAGTTCCATGTAGACGGCCAGCGGCGCGCCTGTGCGCACGACGCTGAGCGTCCGCCCGGACGCGTCGCGCAGCTCCAGGTCGGTGATCTGCACCGGCGCGTCGCTCACCGGGCGCACCGACTCCCCGCCGCCGTGCTCGGTTCCCATCAGCTCGCGGTAGCGGAGCAGCCCCTCGGTCGTCGGGCCGTCGAACACGAGCCGGCCGTGGTCGATGACCACCACTCGCTCGCAGACGCGCTCGATCGAGCCGAGCTCGTGCGAGACGAGCAGCAGCGTCGCGCCGGCGGCGATCTGCTCGGAGATGCGGCGCAGGCACTTGCGCTGGAAGGCCTCGTCGCCGACGGCGAGGACCTCGTCGATCAGCATCACGTCGGCGTCGAGGTGGGCGGCGATCGAGAAGCCGAGGCGCAGGAACATCCCCTGTGAGTACGTCTTCACGGGAGCGTCGATGAACTCGCCCAGCTCGGAGAAGGCGATGATCTGGTCGATGCGCGCCGTGATCTGGGCGCGGTCGAAGCCGAACAGCGCGCCCTGCAGCAGGATGTTCTCGCGGCCGGAGAAATCCCGGCTGAAGCCGGCGGCGAGCTCCAGCAGCGACACGACCCGGCCTCCGCATCGCGCGCTGCCGGACTGCAGCGGGACGATCCCGGCCAGCACGCGCAGCGTCGAGGTCTTGCCGGCGCCGTTGCGCCCGACCATGCCGACGGTCTCGCCCGCTCGCACGTGCAGGCTCACGTCCTGCAGCGCCGGGATCCGCGCCGGCTCGCTCGCCCGCTGGCGCATCAGCCAGCCGCGCAGCGTGCCGGCCTGGTCGGCGCGGATCGAGAACGAGCGCGTGGCGTGGTCGAGCACGATCTCGCCGGGCTGCAGAGCGGGGCTCACAACACCACCGCCAGCTCCCCGTCGAGGCGGCGGAACAGCGCCGTGCCGAGGGCCAGCGACACGATCGCGGCGCACGCCGCGTACGCGACCCGGCCGAGGCCCGGCCCGCTGCCGTCGTACATGATCGTGCGCACTGCCTCCATGAACGGCGCCATCGGATTGACCCAGTTCAGCAGCGTGCCGACGATCGGGTGAACCTGGACGTAGTGGATGGTGCGGGTGCGGAAGAAGATCGGCGTGAGGAAGAACCACGGCAGCAGCGCCGCTGTCAGGACGGGACCGATGTCGCGGAAGTAGGCGTGGAGCGCGGCCACGATCAGGGCGCAGCCGAGCACGAACACCGTCAGCAGTACGAGCAGCACGGGGACGAGCAGCAGCCACGCGGTGAACGTGCCGCGGATCGGGATGGCCACGCAGCCGACGAGGAACAGCACCACCACGAGCGTCACCAGCTGCACGGTGACCGTGGCCGCGGGAATCGTCTCGCGCGGGAAGCGAGCCTTGCGGATCAACGCACCCTGGATGATCAGCGAGTCGGCGGCGGCGGTGAGCGACTGCTGGAAGAACGTCCAGACCACCAGCCCGATCATCAGGAACAACGGATAGTCGGGGATGTGCTGGACCTTCAGCACGAACCCGAACATCAGCGTGTACGCGCCCATCAACACCAGCGGATTGACGACGTACCAGAGCAGCCCGAGCGCGGAGCCCTTGTACTTCTGGCGCAGCTCGCGGCGAACGAGCTGGGTGAAGAGAAACCGGTAGCGGACCATCGCGGTGTGGGGATTATCCGGGTGGCGCCGGGATTTCCAGCATGATCGTCACCGGCCCGTCGTTCACCAGCGAGACGGTCATGTGGGCGCCGAACACGCCGCGGGCGGCACCGAGCCGGTCGCAGAAGCGCTCGTACAGCGGCTCGGCCAGCTCGGGCGGGGCCGCCTGGGTGTAACTCGGGCGGTTGCCACGGCGGGTGTCGGCGTACAGCGTGAACTGGCTGATGCAGAGGACCTCGCGCTCGCCCAGCGGCTCGTTCATCCGCCCGTCGGCGTCGCCGAAGACCCGCAGCGCGCCGACCTTGTCGGCCAGCCGGTCGGCGTCGGCGGCGCCGTCACCGTGGCCGATGCCGAGCAGCACGAGCAGCCCCGGACCGATCGCCGAGACGACCGCGCCGTCGACGCTCACCGACGCGCTGGCGACGCGCTGGACCAGGGCCCGCACGCGGGCTTACAGCTCCCGCAGCTCGGCGGCGACGGCCTCGGGCGCCACCGTGTTGTGCTGCAGCCCGGTGCCGAGCTCCAGCCCGGTCTGGAGATGCAGCCGCGGCAGCACGTCGATCCGCCAGCAGAAGTGCTCGGCTCCACTCGGCGCCGTGCGCACCCAGAGGCTGAGCGGCGGCAGTTCGCCGAACCGGGCCTCCAGACGCCGGAGACCATCGGCCAGCAGCGACGCGCCCGTCGGCCCCGGCTCCTCGAACGCCCGCCGCGGCCGGCGCGGAACGAGCAGCAGCTGGTAGGGCACGCGCGCTCCGTACGGCGCCATCAGCACGGCGTCGTCGTCGATCGCGACGATCCGCTCGCGCTTGCGCACCTCCTCCTGGAGCAGGTCGGCCAGCAGGTTGCCCCCCATCGTGCGGGTGGCGTACGCGGTGAAGTGCTCGCGCTCGCGCGCGACGAGCTGGGGCACGAACGGCAGCGCGACGAGCCGCGCCTCCTCGCCCGGCAGGTCGGCGTAGACGTGGACGTAGGCGGCGTCGGCGTGGGCCAGCATCCGCTCGCGCCAGCCCTCCATCGCCTCGGCCGTCGTCTCGGTCGTTGCCTCGGGCGAGAACGGCAGCCGCTCCTCCCATCCTCGCGCCGGCGCGGTCCAGAACAGGTCGCGGTTGGGGTTGGCACCGACCGCGCCGGCCCAGCCGGGCGGCGCGTCGTCGGTGCCGGGGGCGAGGCTCTCGCCGTCGCCGGCGAGCAGGACGCGGAGCCCGGTCAGCGGGTCGGCCCGCAGCTCGCTCACAGCCGCTTCTCCATGGCGATGTGGTCGATTCCCGCCTCGGTGAACTGTCGGCCACGGGGCCGGTATCCGGCCTGCTCGTACAGCGAGCGCGCGTACGTCTGGGCGTGCAGGACGATCCGGCGGGCGCCGCCCGCCCGGCTCTCCGTGTCCGCGGCGCGCAGCAGCGCCGTGGCGATCCCGCGGCGGCGCACCGAACGCTCGACGGCAAGCCGGCTGAACTGCGCGGTGTCGCCGACGATCAGGACCCGACAGGTGGCGACGACACGGCCGTCGGCCAGGGCCACCAGGTGCACCGCGTCGTGATCGCGGCCGTCGCGCTCCTCATGCTGCGGGACGCGCTGCTCGACGCAGAACACGTCATATCGAAGCGCCAGCGCTGCCGCATACTCGTCCCGGGTTCGCGCGCGGCGCACCTCGTAGCTGACCGTGCTGCTCAATCGGATCTGGCCACCAGCCGAGGTGATCCCACCCGCGACAGCTTGCCACAACCGCGCCCGGCGTCGGCTCGGCTGCGACGTCTGCTTAAATATTGGCTATCCTCCACGTTAGGTTAGGCGAGGGGGACAGCTGGTTCTGAGGAAACCCCCCGCTGGTCCGGTCGGTTCCGTGACCGCCTGAGCCGTCATTCCGTGGTGCTACGGCTCGCCTTGCCAGACGCAACCTTTTGATCCCTAATGGGTGAATCCACCCCGTTTCCAAGTCCTGCCGCGATCGCGCGTGCGGAGCTGTTCACTCGTGAACGCTTCGTCTACGACGGCGAATCGCTCGAAGATGCCCTCGCGCCAGGGTCGGCGCGGCGTGGCGCGCTCGACGCTGCCCTGGCCGAGATCGACGACGGCGCCAAGCAGCCGTCGATCGAGTGGCGGCGGCGCTTCTCACTGCTGCTCGGTCTGGAGCGGCTGCTCTCAGAGGAGGAGCCGAAGCTTGTCGACGGCACGGTCCTCTCCGCCCACCAGGTCGACGCGCTCTCGGGCACGCTGACCGCGCTGCTGGCCGAGGCGCAACGCAATGGGCACGGGGTGTCGCTGGGCTCGAACGGCAACGGCAACCACGCGCTCGTCGAGCCGCCGCCGCTGCCGCCGGCTGAGGTCGACGGCGACGAGGATCCCGAGCTCGACGGCGACGAGGTCGAAGACGAGGAGCCCCAGGACTGGCGCGACGACGACGGGCTCGACGCGGACGTCGAGGTCGCCGAGGCGCCAGAGGACCCGAACGCCGACCGGCGGTTCTGGTTCGAGCACGCCACCGGTGCCGGCAAGACGGTCGCCGCGCTCGGCTTCGTCGAGGCCTCGCGCACCGGCGGGGTGCTGATCCTCACCCACCGCCGCAATCTCGTCGACCAGTTCATCGGGGAGCTGAAGGACCGCGGCTATCGCGACCGCATCGCGGCCCCGTTGATGAAGGGCCAGGACAACGCCAAGGGCCCCGTGACGGTGGAGACCTACCAGTGGTTCGTGCGCAACGCCGGGAAGATCTCCGACGCCTACGCGATCGTCATCTGCGACGAGGCGCACACCGCGCTCGGCGAGAAGACCTCGGCCTCGATCCGCGCCTGGGCCGGACCCGTGTTCGTCGGCATGACCGCCACCGGCGCGTTGATCGCCCGGCACGTCACCGACCTGTTCCCGACCCAGACCTCGAGATTCGACCTGGCGCAGGCCGCCCGGCGCGGCGTGATCGCGCCGCTGCGCTGCATCCGCATCCCGCCGGGGCCAGGCGTGCGGACGATCGCCAAGGTGCCGCTGCGCCGCGGCGAGGTGGACACCGAGTTCGACCAGGAGATGCTGGCCGAGCTGCTCGACCAGACGCCCTTCAACCTGGCGATCGCCGACCTCTACAAAACGCGCTTCAACGGCGTCCCCGGTGTCGTCTATGCCGCCGGCGTGCGCCACGCCATGAATGTCGCGGCGGCGTTCCGCGACCTTGGGATGAACGCCCAGGGCGTGTCGGGCGAGACGCCGAAGCGCCAGCTGGCCAAGATCCTGGCCGACTACGAGGCGGGCAAGGTCGACGTGCTGGTGAACGCGCAGCTGCTGGCCGAGGGCTGGAACAGCCCGCGGGCGACCGTCTGCATGCACCTGGCGCCGACCGCCTCCAAGCGGATCTACCAGCAGCGGGTGGGCCGCGTCACGCGGCGGCATCCGGGCAAGGAGGCGGGGATCGTCGTCGACTTCGTACACCCGGCGACCAAGCACGACGACCCGGTGGTGACGCTGCACTCGCTGCTCGACCGCGACGTGTACCGCGGCGGCGCGATCGTCGTCGGGCCCGTCAGGCGCGGCCGTGGACGGCGGGTGCGGGTGGAGCGCCGCGTGCTGCCGGTGACGCCCGATCCGGAGCGGCGGGCCGAGGTCTTCGAGCGCGAGCTGTGGCGGATCGCCGTCGAGCACCTCGACTACGGCGAGCAGCACGTGTGGGCCGCACTGGCCGGGGCGCGCGTGGCCCCGAACGGCTGGCGCCGGGCCAAGGCGATGCTCCACTTCGACCGCCAGGGCGAGCTCAAGCGCCGCTTCCTTTTGACGGCGGTGCAGCGCAACCGCACCGCTCAGCTGCGCCTGCGCGCGCTGCAGGAGATCGCCGCCAGCCGCGACGCGGAGGCGTTCGACACCGCCATCGACATCATGGCCGGCTGGCCGCGCGACGAGCGCCGCGAGGGCGTGAAGATCATGCTGCAGGCGCTCGCCGAGCGCCGGATCGGCCGCCGCGACCAGGCCAACGCCTGGCTCTGGCGGATGGCCGAGTACACGCGCGAGGTCCACGAGGAGTACGCCGTGCAGCGCTGGCCCGAGACGAAGCGATTGCTCGGCCTGCTGGTCAACTCCTCGGGCGCCGCCCACGCCCGCAACGCCCGGCGGCTCGTGCACGCCACGCGCAAGGAGGACCGTCGTCTGTCGGCGGCGCTGCTGGCGGCGGCGCTGGCCCACACGCCGGAGGCCGAGGAGGCCCTGCGCGGCGCGCGCACCAGGATGGCGCGCAAGCCCGCGGCGCTGGCCCGCGAGCTGCTGCGCAACTTCCCGAAGGGGCGGCGCGGCAAGAACCGGCGCCGCCGCAAGACGACGACGACCGCCACCGGGCCCGAGGGCGCGGCGACGGCAACCGCGGTGGAGCTCGACGACACGCTCGATACCGACGAGGCGCTGGATCAGAGCGCAAGCCCGGGCGAGGACGGTGCCGGCGACACCGACGACCTCGATCTCGACGACGACGACGACCGAGACGACGACGACGATGATGACGACGACGATCACGACGACGACGGGGGCGATGACGATGACGACGGGGATGACGACGATCACGACGACGACGAGTCCGGGATCGACGAACCGCAAGACGCCGAGGCGGCCTGAGTCGCCGCACCCCGGGAAGTACACGGCGTTCTAGTGCGCCGTCGAGGCGCGATCGCGTTCGCCGCCGTGCTGGTGGCGGGCTGCGGCGGATCGGCGGGGGTGATCGCCGGCGCAAGCGCCGGCGGCGTCACGTAACGCCTACGGGACGCCGGCCGGGCTGCTGGACTTGGTGCTCCCCTTCGTGGCGGCGATCGTCGGGCTGCTCGTCCGCGTCGGCGTCGACGTGGTCGTGTGCGTCGGGGCGACCGTCACCGGCGTGGGCCTCGGTGCGCTCACGACCGGCGTCGCCGCGTGCGTGACCGGCGGGGCGGTCACGACCGGCGTGACGGGAACCGTGGTGTGTGTGGCCGGCTTGGACGTCTTGTGCTTGGACGTCTTGTGCTTGGTGGCCGCGCGGTGGCGATGGGTGACGGCGTGGTGGCGAGCGGCGTGGCGGACCGCATGTGACCGCGCCGGCACCTGATGCGTCGCAACCGGCACGGGCGGAGCCACCACCGGGGCGGCGGCGGACGCTCCGGCCCGGGCGCTCGGGCTGCTGTTGTGGTTCACCGTCACCGCCAGCACGACGATCGCCGCGCACAGGAGGACCAGCAGCGGCGCGAGGTACGACGACAGCCGCTCGCGGACGCGGGCGAGCCCGGTGGCGGTGCTGGGGACAGGCACGAGCAGAGCGCGATTGCGGTGACGGCGCGCGCGCCACTGCGAGACGCTCGGGAGGCTCGGGGCATGCAGGCGCGGGCGCGGGCGGATGGACGGGCGGAGCTTCGGACGCCGACGACGGGTGGGGCGCCAGCGACGCAGCCGCGCCATCGGCCCCAACTCCGGCGGCGCAGACCACGTGACGACGCGCGCTGGTTCGCTGGGCGCCTCGCCGACCATCGGCTCCGGACGCGGCGGGGCGGTTGCCCCCGCCGAGGAGGTAGGCGGCACCGCCCACTGCTGACCCGTTTCGGTGTGCTCCGGCATCGCTCGCGTGGAAGCCCCTGCTGAGATTCGATACGGGTGAACGACCTGCTCATCCCCGCAGCGGTCCGATCTGAAGCCGCGGCGGCAGTTTAGCGACGTGTATCGCTGACGGCAAAGGCCGTGCTATAACGATCCACCGATGAGGAGGCCAGAATCCGCGCGCACGACGCGCGCGTATCGGCGCGGCGCGGGAGTCGCGACAGTGCTCGTCGCGTGCGCCGCGCCGGCGCTGCTGCTTGCCCCGGCGGCCCTGGCCACGAGCTTACCGGCGCGCACGTTCGACGCCGCCGCGCTGGCGCCGCTTCCGGCCGGGGCGAGCGCGTCGGCGGCCGATCCGACCGTCTCGGCCGATGGGGCCGTGATCGCCTTCGATTCGCCGGTCGCCGGCGGCGGGAGCGAGGTCTTCGCCATCGACGACCTCACCGGCCAGCGGGCGCTGATCTCGACCGTGAACGGCTCACCGGCCGGCAGCGAGTCGACCGACCCTTCGCTGTCGGCGAACGGCACGATCATCGCGTTCACCTCAAACGCCGCCAGCAGCCCGCCGTACCCGCAAGCGATCACGAACGTCTATGTACGCCTGGCCAGCGGCGGTCTCGGGCTGGTCAGCGCCGGGATAGGCGGCGCCCCGGCGAACGGCTCCTCCAGCGAGCCCGTCGTGTCCGGTAACGGCGACGAGGTCGCGTTCACCTCGTCCGCCACGAACCTGGTGCCCGGTGACACGAGCTCGAGCCCGCAGGTGTTCGTGCGCAACCTGCTGACCGGAACGACCACGCTCGTCAGCGCCGCCGCGGGCGGCGGGCCGGGGAACGGCTGGGCGAGCAACCCGTCAATCAACACGAACGGCCGCTACATCAGCTTCGACTCCGCCTCGACGAACCTGGCCGGGACGGGTACGAGCAGCGTGCCGCAGGTGTACCTGCGCGACACCTCCGCCGGCACGACCCGGCTGATCAGCGTGACCTCGGGCGGCAAGCTGCAGAACGCCGCCGACACCGCCCCGTTCCGCCAGGTCTCGGCGATCAGCGGCGACGGAAGCCTCGTCGCCTTCGACTCCAACGCCAGCAACCTCGTGCTCGGCGACGTGAACCGGAGCACCGACGTCTTCCTGCGCAACGTCCGCCGTCACCGCACGACCCTGATCAGCGAGAACAACGCCGGCTACGAGGGCAACAGCGTCAGCTTCGACCCCACCTTCTCGGCCAACGGGACGAAAGTTGCGTTCGAGTCCTACGCGTCCAACCTGGCGCGGGGCGGAGGCCCGGGCGCGAACGTGTTCGTGCGCGACCTGGCCCTCGGCACCACCTCGGTGATCGACGTCGGCCCGTCGGGCCAGCGCCCCTCCCGCGAGCAGGTAGCCACACTGCTGCAGCGGCCGGTGCTCTCGGGAAACGGCAATGTTGCCGTGTTTGAATCGACCGCGGCCAGCCTTACCCGCACCGCCAGTGACGCGCCGCACGTGTTCGTGCGGCTGATGAACCCGCCCGAGGCGCGGTTCACGTCCTCGCCGCCCCGCACCGTCGGCAGATCGTCGGTGACCGTGTCGGTCGGCGCCGACGACCGCGCGGCGCGCACGTTCTCGTGCGCCGTCAACAGGCGCACGCCGTTCGCCTGTGGGCCGGGCCGAATCACCTTCCGGCACCTGCACCGCGGCACCAACACGCTGAGCATCCGGGCGGGCGGCGCCGGCATGCTCTACCAACCGACCGCGCTTACTGCAAAAGTGACGATGCCATGATCCGTCTTCGTCTCGCGATCCTCGCCACAGTGGCCGCGGCGATGCTATTCGCCGCCCCGGCGGCACTCGCCGCCCTCACCGTCAACTCAATCGGCGCCACGGCCGGGACCGCGGTCTCGCCGAGCACGGAGATCGCGACGTTCACCGACGGCACCGACCTCGTCGTCCTCCCCTGTCCACCGGCGTCATCGTTGAGCGCCACCGTGAATTGGGGGGACGGGAGCGCCGCAGCCGCCGCGACGGTGTCGGGGCCCGTGAACCCGGTAGTGCTGCAGCCGTGTCGCTACGACGTCACCGCAGGCCATCTGTACACGGCGGCGGGCACCTACACCTTCGGGGTGGCCGTCAGCGGCGACGTCGGAAGCGGAACCGGGACCGCCACCGTCGCCGACGTCACGCCCGCCGCGGGCGGCGCGATCACCTTCCAGGCCACGGCCGGAGTCGCGGCCAGCGGCACCGTCGCCAACTTCAGCGACGGCAACATCTACGCGGGCGCGAACACGTACGCGGCCATGATCGCTTGGGGTGACGGCAGCAACTCGCCCGGCACGGTAACGGCCACGTCGCCCGGGCAGTTCGCCGTCGAGGGCACCCACGAGTACGCGGCCGTGGGTACCTACGCGACCTCGGTCACCGTGACCGACCAGGCCGGCAGCACGATCACCGTTCCGGGTACGGCCGACGTGGTCGCGCCCGGCACGACGACCACCGGGACGGGAACGACCACGACGGGAACGGGAACGACGCCACCGCCGAAGCCGGCCACGCTGCACAGCGTGGAGACGGTTCCGGTCACCGCGACCGCCGGGGGCCAGTTCGACGATCTGCTCGCCGTCTTCACCGACAGCGAGGGTGGGACGTCGTCGGGCTCGTACCTGATCACGATCGCGTGGGGCGATGGGGCCACGACCACCGGAGCGGCCGTCCCGTCGTCGACCGCCGGTCAGTTCGGCGCCACCGGCGGCCACATCTACGCCGCCGCCGGGAGCTATTCGATCGTGATCACCGTGCTCGCCCCCAACGGCAGCACACTGCGGATCGACACGACCGCAACCGTCACAGCGGTGCCGGCCACGACGTTTGCCCTGAAGCTGACGCGTGCGGCGCTGCGCCGCGGCCGTGAGCTCACGGTCTCCGTCGGCTGCCCGGGCTCGGAGACGACGTGCCGCGGCACCCTCACCGCCTACCAGGTAGCGGGCGCGCGAAACGTGATGCTGGCCTCGACGCTGTTCATCCTGCCCGGCGGACGCAGCGGCCTGCTCGATCTGATGCTCTCGCCCCGCCGTCTGCGTCGGATCGCCCATTCTCGCCACGTGCGGTTGCAGCTGATCGCGCACGCCTCCGATCCGAGCACGCACCGCAACGGGCAGGCCTCGAAGAAGCTCCGGGGCGTACTACCCCGCTGAAACGTCAGGCCGGAGGTGGACCTCGCCGGCGTCGAGCGCCTGGCGCCCCGCCGCCGTGTCGACGAGCAGCCGGCCCTCGCCGTCGAGCCCGGCGGCGGTGCCCTCACCGTGGGCCCAGCGGACCGGCCGCCCGCGCAACGCGTCGCGCGCTCGCACCGCGGCGAGCACGTCGTCCGGCCCGGCGCCCACCCACCGCTCCAGCGAGCGCAGCAACGCCGTCAAGGTGGGCTCGACCGCCTCGGGTGCCAGCGCGAGCGTCGCCGCCGTATCGTGCAACTCGGGCGGGAAGTCCTCGGGTGCCAGCGCGACGTTCAGCCCAATTCCCAGCACCGCCCAGTGTTGCTGGGGGCGGCCCTCGACGAGGATCCCGGCGACCTTACGGCCATCCAGCAGGACGTCGTTCGGCCACTTCACGAGCATCGGCAGCGCGGTCAGCTCGGCCGCCACCTCGGCGACGGCCACGCCCGCCGCCAGCGGCAGCAGCCGCGGCGGGTCGCGGATAACCGTCGAGCACAGCAGCGCGCGACCGGCCGGCGCACTCCACGTCCGACCCTGCCGTCCCCGGCCGGCCAACTGCTCGTCGGCCGTGACCACCGTCCCGTCGGGGGCACCCGCAGCGGCCAGCTCGCGCGCCCGCGAATTCGTCGAGTCGGTGACGCGATAGTGGCGCCGCGGGTGACCGAAGACGCGCCCGGTCAATCCGGCGCGATCCTGAGACGCGACTGCGCGCGCAGGCCCAGCCGCTCGGCCGCGCTCCCGTGGCTGACGGCGACGGCCAGGGCGCCGGCGGCGTCCTCGTAGACAATCAGTTCGCCGGGACGCGTGTCGGCGAAGGTGCGCACGTACCGCGCCTCGTAGGAGCCGCCGCTCTCCAGTTCCAGGCGGGCGGGATGGCCGAGCCGCAGCAGCCCATCGAGATCGGCGTGCGAGGCGCTCAGCTGGACGTTGCCGAAGCCGTCCACGTACAGGGCCTCGACGTGCAGCTCGCCGGCGAGACGCTCGGCCGCCGGCAGCTCCAGCGCCACCAGCGTCTCCGGGTCGCACGGCTCGCCGGCGTCACTGAGCTCGACCCCGGCCGCGAGGTGCGCGGCGATCGGGGCGAAGATGTCGCGGCCGTGGAAGGTGGCCGCAACCTCTGGCAGGCGGTACGGCGAGGCGGTGATCTCGGCCGCCTCGACCGCCCCGCCGTGGGCGGCGACGGCCGGCCACAGCAGCCCGTTGTCGGGACCGACCAGCACGCGCCCGTCGGCCAGCGCCAGCGCCACCGCCCGGCGCGGGCTCCCGACGTCGGGGTCGACGACCGCGACGTGCACCCCCGACGGCATGTACGGCAGCGCCCCGCGGAGCAGCAGCGCCCCGGCCCGGACGTCGTGACGCGGCACGCCGTGCGTGATGTCGATGATGCGGGCGTCCGGGCAGATCCCGGCGATGACGCCGTGACAGACGCCGACGAAGTCGTCCTGGACGCCGTAGTCGGACAGGAACGTGATCACGGGTCCGCTCACTCGCGAAACCCTAACGCCGGGCTGCCACGTCCGCGATCAGCGCGTCGACGAGCCCGTCGATGTCGTGGCGCTGCGCCTCGACGTCGGGCTCGCGGCCGTGCTCCCGTAGCGTCTCGCTCGTCACCGGGCCGATGCTGACGAGCCGCGTGCCCGCGCGGAGCCGATCGGCGGCGGAGGCGAAGAAGTTGCTCACGGTC
The DNA here is from genome assembly GCA_035552615.1 of Solirubrobacteraceae bacterium. Classification (GTDB taxonomy): domain Bacteria; phylum Actinomycetota; class Thermoleophilia; order Solirubrobacterales; family Solirubrobacteraceae; genus Palsa-465. Next base: position 53,165 of record DASZLC010000090.1, on the reverse strand, counting down.
GAGGAGCTCGTGAAGGTGACGTAGCCGGCGCCCGACACGGCCTGCAGCTCCGGCTCGGACAGCGGCTCCAGCACCGTCTCGTATAGCTCCAGCACGTCGACCTCGGCGCCGCGCCCGCGCAGCGCGTCGGGCAGCACGTCGCGCGCCTGCGCCGCCCGGGCGATCAGCGCCCGGGTGACAGGGACGTCGGCCAGCGCCTCGACGAGGCCCTCGGCGACAAACCGCTCGGGAACGACGTCGGCGAGCACGCCGTGCGCGCGCAGCGCCTTCGCCGTGCCGGGCCCGATCGCCGCCACGCGGATTCCGGCCAGGGCGCGCGCGTCCTGACCGGCGGCGGCGAGCCGCTCAAACAGCAGCCCGACGCCGTTGGGGCTGGTCAGGCAGAGCAGGTCGTAGCGCTGTACGTCGGGCAGCGGGCCATCGATCGGCTCGATCCGGATCGCGGGGGTCTCCAGCACCGCTGCGCCGAGCCCCCGCAGCCGCGCCGCCAGGCCGCTGGCCTGCGCGCGGGCGCGCGTCACCGCGATCGAGGCGCCCGCCAGCGGCCGGTCCTCGAACCACCGCAGCCGCTCGCGCATCGCCGCCACCGGACCGAAGATCGCGATCGCCGGTGCCGTGATCCGCTCGGCCACCGCGACCTCGGCGAGCGTTCCGAGGGTGGCGACGACGGCCCGCTGGTCGGGGAACGTGCCGCGCTGGACGAGCGCCGCCGGCTCGCCGACCGGGCGGCCGCCGGCGATCAGCCGCTCGGTGATGGCGGGCAGCTGGCGGACCCCCATGTACACGACCAATGTCCCCGGGAAGGCGGCGAGCGCGGACCAGTCGAGCGCCGTCTCCGGCTTATCGGGGTCCTCGTGGCCGGTGAGGAAGGCCACCGCGCTGGCCAGATCGCGGTGCGTGACGGGGATCCCCGCGTACGCCGCCGCGGCGACGCCGGCGGTGACGCCCGGCACGATCTCGAACGCAATCCCGGCGTCGTGCAGCGCCTCGGCCTCCTCCCCGCCGCGCCCGAACACGAAGGGATCACCGCCCTTCAGCCGTACGACGATGCCGGCGCGCGCGCCGCGCTGCACGAGCAGCCGCTCGATCTCGGCCTGGCCCACCGAGGGTCCCCCTCCCTCCTTGCCGGCATAGATCAGCTCGGCATCGGCCCGGGCTCCCTGCAGCGCGGTGTCGGGGATCAGCCGGTCGTAGATGATCACGTCGGCCGCGGCGATCAGCTCCAGCGATCGCGCGGTCATCAGCCCGGGGTCCCCGGAGCCGGCGCCGACGAGATACACGGTCACTGCAGCAGCTCCGCGGCGCCGGCGGCGAGCATCCGCTCGGCCAGCTCGGCGCCGATCGAGCCGGGTGCCCCGGCGAGGCGGTCGCGGATCCAGCTCGATCCGTCGGCCGCGCCGACCCAGCCGGTCAGCTCCACCTCGCCGTTTGGAAGCCGCCGCGCGTGCGCGCCGACCGACGTCTGGCAGGACGCATCGAGCGCGCGGGTCAGCGCGCGCTCGGCCGTCACGCACGCCGTCGCCGCGGGGTCGGTGACGGCGGCCAGCCGCTCGGCGGGGATCGCGCCGGCGCGTGCCTGGAGGGCCAGCGCTCCCTGGCCGGCGGCGGGTACCAGCTCGTCGAGCACGCCGCCGACGGCATCGTCGCGCCCAAGGCGACGCAGCCCGGCCAGCGCCAGCACGATCGCGTCGACCTGGCCCTCGGCGAGCTTGCGCAACCGGGTGTCGACGTTTCCGCGCAGCTCGACGACGTCGACATCGGGCCGGAGCGCTCTGATCTGCGCGCTGCGCCGCAGGCTGCTCGTGCCGACGCGCGCACCCGGTCTCAGCGCGGCGAGCGACAGCGCGCCGCAGATCGCGTCGCGGGGATCCTCGCGCTCCGGGATCGCCGCCAGCGGCAGGCCCGCGGGCAGCTCGCCCGGCACGTCCTTGGCCGAGTGCACGGCCACGTCGATGCTCCCGTCGAGCAGCGCCGCCTCCAGCGCGGAGACCCACCGCGACTTGTCGCTGAGCGCCTCGCCACGATCGCCGGCGGTGGTGATCGTGATGATCTCGGCGTCTGTGCCGATGCGCGCAGCGACCCAGTGCGCCTGGGCGAGCGCGAGCGCGCTGCCCCGCGTTCCGATCCGCATCAGTCGCGCGGCTGGGGCTCGCCGATCTCGGCCAGCCGCTCCGGCGCGATCGGCTCGGGCACGTCGCCGCCGGCTTCGAGCCCGAACAGCTCGCGGACGAGGGCCATCCGTGCGTGGACCCGATCGTCGCGAAGCTGCTTCATCTTCAGCGTCGGCTCGTGGAGCATCCGGTTCACGAGCGCCCGGGCGAGCGCGTCGACGCGCTCCAGGTCGCGCGGCGAGGCGCTCTCCCACTTGCCGTCGTTCTCGCGCACCACCGCGGCGGCCAGCTCATTGGCGCGGGCGCGCAGCGCAGCCAGCGTGGGCAGCACCTCCAGCGAGCCGAGCCAGGCGGCGAAGTGCTGGATCTCCTCCTCGATGATGCCCTCGGCGCGGCGCGCCTCGGCCTGACGGACCTTGCGGTTGCGCTGCACGACGGCCTGGAGGTCGTCGATGTCGTACAGCGCGATGCCGTCGAGCTCGCTGCAGGAGCTGTCGATGTCGCGCGGGACGGCGAGGTCGATCATCAGCATCGGACGCCCGTCGCGCGCCTCCATCACCTCGGCCAGCTCGCGTGCCTCGATCAGCAGGTGCGGCGAGGAGGTGGCCGAGACGACGATGTCGGCTCGCAGCAGCGCCTCGGGCAGCTCGTCGAACGACAGGCTCCCGCCGCCGAACTCGGCGGCCAGGCTGATCGCCCGGTCGCGGCGGCGGGTGGCCACGAACACGGTCACGGCTCCGCTGGAGGCGAGCGCCCGCGCGGCCAGCTCGCTCGTCTCGCCGGTGCCGATGATCACCACGTCGCGGCCGTCCAGGACGCCGAGTTGCTCGCGGGCGAGAGTCACCGCCACGGAGGGCAGGCTCATCGCGCGCTCGCCGATCGCCGTCTCGGTCCGCACGCGCTTGCCGGTGGCCAGCGCGGCCTGGAACAGGTGCTTGGTCAGCGGCCCGGCCGTCTCCTGCACCAGCGCGGCGTCGTAGGCGCGCTTCACCTGCCCCTGGATCTCGGCCTCGCCGATGACCATCGAGTCCAGGCTGGAGACGACGCGGTACAGGTGACGCGCGGCGTCGCAGTTGCGGTGCGAGTAGATCGCCGAGGCCAGCTCCGTCGGGCGGATCCCCGCCTGGCGGGCGAGCATCGTCAGCACGGTCGACTCGGCCTCGACCGGATCGCCGACGACGAGGTACAGCTCGGTGCGGTTGCAGGTGGAGATGACGACGGCCTCGGCGATGTCGCCGGCGCCGCGCAGCTCGCGCATGAACTCGGCGGCGCGACCCTCGGGCAGCGCGAGGAGCTCGCGCACCTCGACGGGCGCCGTCTTGTGCGAGACCCCGATGGCGAGCAGCTCACTCATGCGACGTCGCTGATCTCCCGGTCGTGCTCCTCCTGCAGCTCGCGGGCGCGGAGCTCGTCGGCCAGCTTGGCGATGTCCCGCTGGTTGCGGGTGACGCGAATGACCATGATCACGACGTAGACAAGGATCAGCGCCACGAACACGATGTACGCGGCGGCGACATACGGGCCCGCGCTGTGCAGCGGAAGCGCCGGGGCGGCGAACGGGAGGCTCATACCGGCGCCGCGCTCCGTTTCAGGGGTGTCACCGCGTCGTCGCCGAGCAGCGAGCGGCGCAGCCGGCGGGTCTGCATCCGCGCCTCCTTGGCCGTCATCTCGAACTTCATCAACGTCGCGAACAGCAGCGCGATGCCGAGCAGCGAGATGTAGAACGTGAGCTTCATCGGCCCGGGCAGATTGCCCCCCTCCAGGTTCAGCACGCGCGGATGCACGTAGGCGGTGGCGAGCCTGACCATGGCGAAGTTCATCGGCACGAACACGGCCGCGGTGCACGCGAACACGGCCGCGTAGCGCGCCTGGCGCTCGGGGTCCTCGATCGAGAACCGCAGCGGCTGGTAGGTGGCGAACAGCAGGATCACGATCAGGTAGGAGACGAGGGTCGGCTCCTGCCACACCCACCAGTGTCCCCACGAGGCCTTCGCCCAGATCGACCCGGTGACGAGCCCGCCGACGGAGAGGATCAGCGACATGTGGATCGCGCAGTAGGAGCGCATGTCCCAGCGGCGGTCGCCGGTGCGCAGGAAGATCGCGGCCAGGATCCCGCCGAGCACGAACCCGCACAGCGAGACGATCGCCAGCGGCACGTGGAGGTAGAAGATCTTCTGGATGAAGCCCTGATTGGCGTCGAGCGGCGCGTAGAAGAAGACGAGCGCCAGCGCCAGCGTGATCACGCCGACCGTGAGCAGCGAGAGGCCGCGAAGCCCGCGGCTGTACGAGGGGGGAGCCAAGTTCGTCAATCCTCCAGCAGAAAGTCGAATACGGCGTACGCGAGGAGGGCGAAAACAACATCATAGAGCGCCAGCACGGCCACCCATTTGCCCGGCGGCGCGCTGGCCGGGTGTCCGGCGAACAGCGGTCCGAGCGCGCGCGCCGTCCCGATCAGCGACGGGATCTGCAACGGCAGCCCGATCAGCGGGCCGATCAGATCTCGCGCCCGGGTCTGGATCGCGATCGCCGAGACGAGCGTCCCAATCGCCACGATCCCGAGGTTGGCCAGCGCCAGCACCGCGATCACGCCGGGCAGCGAGCCTCCCAGCGACGGCCCGAGCAGGAACAGCTTGAACGCCGGAACGGCGATCACCTCCAGCAGCGTCAGGTACAGGTACAGCGCGGTCGCCTTGGCCACGAACAGGGCGGTGCGGTCGACGGGCGCCAGCAGGAAGGCGTCGAAGCCGCCCTGCTCGCGCTCGGCCACGAACAGCCGGTTGATGCCGAGCAGCGCTGCGATCAGCAGCGTCGCGGTGAAGATCCCGGCCGCCTCCTGGCCTTTGACCGTGATCGTGTTCAGGCCGAAGTGGAACATCACGAACACGATCACGCTGAACATCACCATCGCGGGGACCGTCTCCAGCGAGCGCAGCTCCAGGCGCAGGTCCTTGCGCAGGATGACCAGCGCGGTCCTCACGCGTACAGGTCCTTCAGTGCTGCGGTGCTCAGCGCGCGTGGCTCGCCGAAGAACGCGGCGCGCCCGTCCTTCAGCGCCAGCACGAGGTCGGCCTCGGCCAGCGCCGCCTGCGGGTCGTGGCTGGTCAGCACACGCGTGGCGCCGCTGGCCCGTCCGATTAGCGGCTCGACGAGCGCTTCGGCCCCGGGGTCGAGGTTGGAGCGCGGTTCGTCGAGGAGCAGCACGTGCGGGCGGTGGAGCACGGCACGGGCGATCGCCGTGCGCTGCACCATCCCCCGCGAATACGAGCGCACAGGCTCGTCGGCGCGCTTCTCCATCTGCACGGCGGCCAGCACCTCGTCGATCCGCGATTCATCGACCCGGTGCAGCCCGGCGTGGTAGCGGAGGTTTTCCCGCGCGGTCAGGTCGCGGTACAGCAGCGGGTCGTGGGCGAGCAGCCCGATCCGCCCGCGGACCGCCCAGGCGCGGCGCGGGAGCGGTTCGCCGAGCAGCGCGACCTCCCCGTCGTGCGGGCGCAGCAGCGTGGCCAGGATCCGCAACAGCGTCGACTTGCCGGCGCCGTTGCGGCCGAGCACCGCCAGCGTCGCGCCCGCCGGGACTTCGCCCGAGACCTTCCGCAGGGCGGTGCGCTCGCCGAAGTGGCGGGTCAGGTCGGTGAGCCTAATCGCCGGCTCGTCGCTCATCGTGACCGTGCCCCGCGTCGGCGTCATACCGTCCGCGCTCTCGGTTCAGCGTGCCGACGACGTGCCTCAGCGTCGGCGCGATCACCGGAAAGAGCTCGGCGATCGCCTTCGGATTGCCGGGGAAGTTCACGATCAGCGTCCGCCCGGCGATCCCCGACACCCCACGCGTGAGGATCCCCATCGGCGTGTGCCGCAGCGACTCGGCGCGCATCGCCTCGGCGAAGCCCGGCGCGTCGCGGTCGACGACGGCGCGGGTCGCCTCGGGCGTCACGTCGTCCGGGGTGAACCCGGTTCCGCCCGTGGTGAAGATCAGCGAGATCGCCGCCGCCGGGTCGCTGTACCGGCGCAGCACCGCCTCGATCGCGTCGCGGTCGTCGGACAGAACGTCCTGCGCCACGACCTCGGCACCGGCCGCGACGGCGGCGGCGGCCAGCGCTGGACCGGAGCGGTCCTCGGACTCGCCGGCGGCAGCCGACGTGGAGATGGTGAGGATCGCCGTCCGCATCGAGCGTGGCAGGTTAGTGACTCGTTTAATTTCACCAACGCCTTCATCGACCGGCTGATGCCGACGACTATGGGGTCCCGGAGAACGACGGCTCGGTAAACGTCTGCGTTCTCACCGGGCCGCGTCGGACCCTCACGCTCAAGGCGCCGCTGAGCTGGATGTCATAACCCTGGTCGGAGATCGGTCCCGCGGCGCGGAGGTGCAACGTGAACGTGCGGTGGCCGAGCAGGGAGCGCGGCACCGTGGCTGTGGCGAGGATGTCCTGCGCCAGGATCGGGCCCGGGCACTCGTCGCGCAGCGGCCCCCCGGCGCGATACTGGCTGTCCAGCTGATCGCCATGGGCGGCGAGCGTGAGAAAGCCGTTCGAGATCGTGCCCGTGCCCGTGCAGGGGCTGCCGGCCTGACCGAACGTTGTCGGCGCCATGCCGGTGTCGCGCCATGTGATCCCGCCCTCGGCCGGCAGGCCGCCCGACGCCGGACGCGGGCCGAGCCCGAGCGCCGCCCGGTCCAGCGCGAGCGGTACGGCGGTACGGTCGGTGACCGCGAGCTCACCGCTCCCGTTGACGGCGTGCGGCGTGATCATGAGCGTTCCAGCGCTGCCGCACGAATCGAGCAGGGCGCACACCTCGGGGTTTGCCACGCCGGTGACATTGGCGCGCAGCGTTCCGGTGACGGCGGTGATGGTGAGGCTCTCGCTCGTCAGACGCATCCGGACGGGCTTCGATCCCGGCGGCAGCGGGCCGGGCGAGAGCGACTGCCGGTGGGGCGTGCCGAGATGCAGGACGATGGTCGAGCGGAGCGTGGCGCCGTAGCCGTCGGTGGCGACGCTCCGGCTTTCGCTCAGGTTGACCGTGCGTTCACCGCGCTGGAGCGCGCCGATCGACAGCGCGGCGCGGGGCGAGAACGGGGCCAGCTCGGCATCGGTCGGCCCGGCGCACCGCGTTGACATCAGCGAGCTGCCGGCCTGCAGCGGCTGGAAGTCGGCGACGTCGCCGTGGTTGGTGACGATGCTCGAGATGCCGTCGACGGGCGACCCCGTGTCAGAGCAGCGCGCGACTCCGCCGCCCGTCAGCGCCCGCGCGACGACGGCGGCCGTCTCCGTGGTGCCGTTCTGGTTGCCGAAGTCGAAGCCCGAGACGCTGTCCCGGGTGCGCCCGTGGTCGCGGATGCGGATCACGTCGATCTGTCCCCCCGGGGCCGCCGACCAGCTCTCGGTGCCGCTGTAGACGCAGTCGCCGTCGACGCTGCAGCCCGCGGCCGGCTCGCCCTGGAAGGCGGCGGTGAGCGCGCCGGTGGCGGTGTACGGCACGAGCGTCTCGCCCACAACCTTCCCTCCCCCGGGCGCGAGGGCGACGATGATCCCGCTGGAGGTGCTGGAGGTCGACCGCGCCGCTGCCGGCACGGCCACAGCAAGCAGGGCGACGAGCGCGGCAAGGGTGGATCGCACCACTGCCGTCATCCGATCACGACCGGGCGCGTCGAGACCTTCAGCGCGCGTCGCGTCAGCCCGAGCGAGAGCGCGCCGCCCCAGCGGCCGCTGTACTCGCCGCCGGAGAACGCCCTCCCGCGAGTAAGCCGAAGCTGCAGCGTCGGAGAGCCGGGCCGCCCGGAGACGATCCCGCCGCTGGCCAGGTTCTCGGTCTGCCCGATCAGGTCGGAATCCTCGGGGCCCGGGCAGTAGCTGCGCAGGATGTCGCCCGAACCGGCGAACAAGCCGAGGCTCTGCGCCTGCAGTGACACGCCGCCGCGAGGGGCTCCGAACAGCAACGGCATCGTCTCGCTGCGGGACGACTGGCACGTGACCGCCCCGGCCAGCGTCTCGGAAACGGCTATTGGGAGGTTCGTCTCCACGAACCCCGTCGACAGGCGACCGGCGCGCAGGTCGCGCAGGATCGCCGCCCGCGACGGCCGCCGCGGGACCGTGCGCGTCAGCTGCAGCGTCACGTCGTGCGTGGCGGCGAGCGGCGTGAGCGACACCGTCCCCGTCGTGCCGCACGAGCCGAGCACCGTGCAGGCCGGGGCGGGCACGGCCCGAAAGGCGGCGGTGAGCGCACCCGCCTCGGGGGCGAGCTGATAGCGGGCACTGACCAGCTCCTGAAACTCGCGGCGGCGGTGGGATGAGCTCACCGGGGTGCTGCCACGGCCGCCGGTCGACTCGCTGACGCCCCCGCCGGCCGGGCCGGGGGTCAGTGCGAGCGTCGAGGTGAGCGTGACCACGAACGGTCCGGCATTCTCCGATTCGCCGCCCCGGAGGTCGAAGCTCGGACGGTCGCCGGCGGTGCGGGTCAGCGGGATCGCCAGCCGCGCGATGTCCTCCTGCAGCGGCCCGCTGCACCGGCCGGCCGACGGCAGGTTCCCGCCGGAGCCGATCAGTCTGGCGCGCTGAGCACCGGCCTTCGCCCGCACATCGATGGTGACGAAATTCACCGGCAATGCATCGATGCACACGGCGTCGGGGCCAGGACCGAGCGTCCGCGCGGTGGCCGACACCTGATTGAACTGGAGCTGCGCCGGCTGGCCCGGCAGCGAGGGCAGGTAGTCCGCTCCCGCTGCGGAGAGGATTGCCGCGCCCCGCACGCCGCACAGGTGGGCGGCCGCACACCCGAGCGCCGGGCTGGCCTGCCAGCTGTAGACGAGCGATCCGGTGGCGTTCAGCGACTGGCCGGTGACCGTCTTCGCCGCGGCCAGCGGCGTTGCGGTGATGCCGATGAGCAGGCATGCGACGACGGTGGCCGGCGCGCGCCGGATGCTCCCCATCCGCGAATCATCTCAGCCCGGCGGACGTGCGCGCAATTAATCGCGGCGCCAGGTCCCGGAGCGCCCGCCCGACTTCTCCAGCAGCACGACCGACTCGATCGCGGCGCCGCGCTGCACACCCTTGACCATGTCGTAGACGGTGAGCGCGGCCACCGAGGCGGCCGTCATCGCCTCCATCTCCACCCCGGTTGGACCGGTGGTGCGCGCCTCGGCGGTCAGGGTGATCGTCCCCGCCGCGGGGTCGATCGCACCCTCGACGCCGACGAACGACAGCGGCAGCGGGTGGCACAGCGGGATCAGCTCGGCGGTGCGCTTGGCCGCCTGGATGCCGGCGATCCGGGCCACGCCGATGACGTCGCCCTTGGGAGCGTCGCCCGCCGCGACGAGCGCGGCGGTCTCCGGCGAGACCGCGATCACGGCTCGGGCCACCGCGCGGCGCTCCGTCGCCGGCTTGCCGCCCACATCCACCATCCGGGCCTCACCATCGGCGCCCAGGTGGGTGAGCTCGTTCACGCGGCCTGAGCGCTGGAGCCGTGTGTGCGCTGCGCGGCGGCGATCAGATCGCGCACGGCGGGAGCGTCGCCGGCCCGCAGCAGCGCGATCGGGTCCGGATCGCCGTTCACGATCGACTCGAAGAACTCCTTGCGATCCTGGTAGGTCGGAAGCGTCGCCTTCGCCCAACCGCGGGCGTCGTTCAAGAGCACCGCCAGCTGCGCGTACGGCTCGCCGAACTGCTCGGCAATCTCGCGCTTCATCCGCTTGGCCAGCGCGGGCGAGGCCCCCGCGGTGGAGATGGCCACGGCCAGCGGGCCGGTGCGGACAATCGCCGGGAGGATGAAGTTGCAGAGCGGCGGGACGTCGACGACGTTGACGAGCATCGCGCGGGCCTCGGCATCATCGAACACGCGGATGTTCACGTCGGTGTCGTTCGTCGCGGCGATCGCGATCAGGCAGCCGTCGAGGTCGCCGGTCTCGTACGGCCGGCGGCGCCACTCGATCGAGCCCTCGTCGGCCAGTTCCTGGAGCGCCGGGTGCGCGTCGGGGGCGACGAGCGCCACGTCGGCGTCACACGCGAGCAGGCCCTCGACCTTCTCCAGGCCGACGTCGCCGCCTCCGATCACGACGCAACGGCGGCCGGCCAGCCGCAGGCAGGCGATGTAGAACGGTGTCTCCAGCATGCCCTGCACGCACGTCTGGTCGCAGATGCCCTTCTTCAGCTGGCAGACGCATTCCTTGCCGTTGTAGGCCTGGGCCGGCATGCCCTCAGAGGGTAGCCGCTCCTTAGCGCTTCACGGCGTCGCGGGCCAGGCGCGCGCCGAGCGTGAGCAGCGGGGCGATGCCGGCCTTCACGGCGCCGGCCCGGATCGAGGGGCGGCCGTACAGGATCGTCGCCGTCTGACGGAGCGCCTTGCCCAGCGTCTCGTCGTACGGGTGCCACCACGGGTCGCGGACGGCCGAGGGCTCCCATACCCGCAGCTTCACGTTCACGCACTCGTACAGGCCGAACTTCGAGTGGGTCCGGCCGAGGCCCGAGTCCTTGACCCCGCCCCACGGGCACTGGCAGGCGCCGTGGCTGAACATGTGGTCGTTGATCCACACCATCCCGGCCTCGAGCTCGCGGGCGATCCGCTGCCCCTTTGGCCGGTCCGACGTCCACACCGAGGCGCCGAGCCCGAAGTCCGAGTCGTTGGCGAGCGCGACGGCTTCGTCCTCCGAAGAGACGACGATGATCGGCACCACCGGGCCGAAGATCTCCTCCTTCATGATCCGCATCTCGTGCGTCACCCCGGTGAGCACGGTCGGGGCGTAGAAGTCCCCGTTGCAGCTGGGAACCTGTGTTGGCCCTCCGCACCTCAGCTGCGCCCCAGCTGCGACGGCGTCGTCAACAAGCTCGGCCACGAGCTCGTACTGCTCGCGGGACACCATCGGCCCGATCTCCGTGTCCCACCCCAGCGGGTCCCCGACGGTCAGCCCGCGGGCTCCGTCGATCACGCCCGAGATGAAGCGGTCGGCCACCTCGCGCATCACGTACACGCGCTCGATCCCGGAGCACGTCTGGCCGGCGTTGGCGAAGCCGCCCCAGAGCGCGCCGGCGATCGCGTGCTCGATATCGGCGTCGGCCAGCACGATCATCGGGTCCTTGCCGCCCAGCTCCAGCACCGAGCCCTTCAGCTGGCGGGCGCATGCCTCGCCGACGCCACGGCCGGTCTCGACCGAGCCGGTGAAGAACACCTTCGCCACGCGCGCCCGCACTACCGCCGGCCCGGTCCCGGGGCCGTGCACGACCCGCACGAGACCCTCCGGCACCCCCGCGCGCTCGAACACGTGCGCGATCGCCTCGCCGATCAGCGGCGTCAGCGAGGCAGGCTTCAGGACCACCCCGTTGCCGGCCATCAGCGCCAGCGCGACCTCGCCGAACGGGATCGACCACGGGTAATTCCAGGGAGAGATCACGCCGATCACCCCGAGCGGCTCGTACGTGAACGCCGACCGCTTCGTCTTGAAGAACAGCTGCGTCATCTCGATCTTCTCTTCGGCGAGAAGCTCGGGGCCGGCGCGCCCGATCCAGTTCAGCGCGTCGATCGTCGGCAGCACCTCCATCGAGAACGCCTCGTTGCGCGGCTTGCCCTGCTCGCGCACGATCAGGTCACGGATCTGATCGGCCTCGTCGATCAGCACCTGCCCGGCGCGCGCCAGGTAGCGGGCGCGGTCGCCGAGGGTGAGCTGGGCCCAGAACGGCTGGACGACGGCGACCTCGTCGACCACCGCCGCCACGTCCTCCGGGGCAGTGATCGGGACCGAGCCGAGCCGCTCGCCCGTCGACGGGCTGAACGACTGAAGCGTTGCCTGCGCAGTGGCTGCCTCCACGTCGTGGAGAGACTAGCGACCGCGCGCCCGGCGAATCTCTGCCAGCCGCTCGCGCAGGGCCGCCTCGGCGTCGTCGGGCTCGTAGAAGCGCGCCCCCACGGCGGACTCGGGCAACAGCTCCTGGGCCGCGATGTGGCCGGGGTGCCGGTGCGGGCTGTCGTACTCGCCGTCGCTGCGCGTCGAGGAGCGCAGATAGGCGGGCGGGGTCCGAGCCCCGTGCTCGCGGATGTAGCCGCGGACGGCGCCGAGGGCGCGCTTGGCGGCGTCGGACTTCGGCGCCAGAGACAGGTAAATAGCCGTCTGGGCGAGCGCGAACGCGGCCTCCGGCATGCCGACGTGCTCGACGGCGGCCGCGGCGGCGGTGGCGACGCTCAGCGCCTGGGGATCGGCGTTGCCGATGTCCTCGGAGGCGAGGATCACCATCCGGCGGACGATGAAGCGCGGGTCTTCGCCGCCCTCCAGCATCACCCCGAGGTAGTACAGCGACGCATCGGGATCCGAGCCGCGCGTCGCCTTGATCCAGGCCGAGATCGTGTCGTAGTGGTTGTCGGCCTGGCGGTCGTACAGGATCGCGCGGCGCTGCAGCGCATCCTCGGCGTGGGCCAGCGTCACGGGCTGGCCAGGTCCGGCCGCGTCGCACGCCAGCTCCAGCCCGCCGAGCGCCGTGCGCGCGTCGCCGCCCGAGCGCTCGGCGAGGAACTCCAGCGCCTCGGGGGTGATCGCGCCCGCCGACTCGCACTCGCCCGCCGCCACCGCGCGGTCGAGCAGCACCCGCACGTCGGCGGCGCTCAGCGTCTCCAGTTCGTAGACGTGCGTGCGAGACAAGAGGGCCGAGTTCACCTCGAAGTACGGGTTCTCGGTGGTGGCGCCGATCAGCGTCACCAGCCCCTCCTCGACGGCCGGCAGCAGCGCGTCCTGCTGAGCCTTGTTGAAGCGGTGGATCTCGTCGAGGAAGAAGATCGTCGCTCGGCCGGTGCTCTGGCGGCGCTGGCGGGCGCGCTCGATCACCGCCCGCACCTCGGCGCGGCCCGCCTGCACCGCGCTCTCCTCCTCGAACGCCGCGTCGGCGGCCTCGGCCACGATCCGCGCCAGCGTCGTCTTGCCGCTGCCCGGCGGGCCGTGCAGGATCATCGAGTGCGGGCGGCCCGACTCGATCGCCCGCCGTAGCGCCGAGCCCTCGGCCAGCAGGCGCTGCTGGCCGACGAACTCCTCCAGCGTGCGCGGCCGCATCCGCGCGGCGAGCGGCGCGTCCGCTGCGGGCGCCGGCGCGCTCTCGGCGGCCTCGGGGGCGTCATCCGCGCCGAACAGGCGATCCATGGTTGAAGTATGAAGCTGTCCAATTCGCCGCCACCGAGGAGGTCCTGGCTGGCCACTACCTGCTCGACCACGTCGATACGGCGTGGCGCGACCACGACCATCCCGGCCGACCGAACCTTGCTCATTTCGCACCACGGTCGCGGCCGATCTGCGACCTGAGCTACGTGATGGCGCCGTCGTGCCATCTGTCGGCGTTCCCGTCGTCCACGGGGTCCCCTCGCCCTCCGTCTCAAGGCGGCCGGGGTGCCGACGCTGAACGACTGCTGGGGAAGGGGGTGACTGGGACGGCGTAGGTCGTGTCTCGTCGTTAACCGCGATCTCGACGGCAGGCCGCGGTCGAGATTCCAATATGTGTCGCCGGGCGACACGCCCTGGAATCTCGCGCCGTCCAACAGATCGAGATTCCGGTTAACGACGGTGTCGCCGATCGACATCGACGGCCAGCCAACACCGGCCGGCCAGCCACCCCCTCCCCAGCCCGCCGTTCCCCGGCGCCGCGACCGCCACTCACCACCCCGAGAGATCGCGATGCTCCTCGGGCGGGAGTCGGGAACCGGGACGCCCGGCTATAGCTCCCGCTCGTAGCGCCGGAAACTGCGCGTTGGCCGCGTCCCGTCGGCACCACGATCACCTGCTCAGGGCCGGGCTTCGCCTCGCTGCGTGATCGGTCCCGGGAGCTACGCGACCGCCTCTATGCGATGCATAACCCCGCTCGGTCAGGACCGAAACGCCACCGCGATGGGTTACGTCCTTCCGAACGGGGTCACGCGACAGCGGCAGGATCAGGCTCCGCTCTTCGGGAGGACCTCGACGCCGTAGGGCAGGTTCGTCGCCGGCACTGGGAGCTGGACCGTGGCGATCTCCTTGATCATTCCCGTCGACTGGTTGATCTTGTACGCGTCGAGGTAGTTCGCCGACAGCGGGTGGCCCTCAGGCCGCGGCGCGTCGGCGTCGTCGTGGTTACCGATGATGTACAGCCACCTGCCGCTCGGATCGAGCGAGAGCGAGTCGTCCGTCCCCTTCGATTTGAGCGGCACGGTGCCGATCAGCTTGACCGTCGAACCGTCCGAGCTGATCGAGAACACCGAGATGTTCTGGGTAGCCGAGTTGCTGTCATACAGGAAGCGGCCGTCCTTGCTGACCACGATCCAGCACGCGGCGAGCCCAGGGTTCGCCGCGTTCGACGCTAACTGCAGCGAGGCCGGATTGCTGTAGTTGTAGACGGCCACACGACTGGCCACCGCGGCGTCGACGTAGACGAACTTCTTGCTCGGATCCGGGTTGAACGCGACGCCGAACGCAAGCGGATACAGCACCTTCGGGATGACTGACGGCACCTTCCCCGCCAGCCCGGAGGTGAAGTCCGACGGGAACGAAACCGCGGCGCCCGGCGTGAGCGTCCCCGCCGGCGACAGCGTGAACGACCGGATCAGCTGCGGCCCGAACGTGGGGAACGGCTGGCCCGGAAGGACCTCCGGGTAGAAGCCGGTGCTGACGATCGTGCTCCCGTCCGGCGACACCGTCGCATCGATCGCGCCATCGGGATGAGGCGGCGTTGCGGACACCTTCGTCAAAGCGCCGGTCGACGCCACCTTGAAAGAGACAAGATCGGACGGACCGGGCGGCGACGAGCCAAGCGGGTTGAACGGCGCGATGATCCCGTGGTCGGCGACGATCAGCGTTCCGTTCGAGTACCCGAGAGCGATCGGGGCCATCCCGCCCGAAGAGAACGGCGAGCCCGCGACCGGTGCGAGAGATCCGGTTTGCGTGTTGACGTGGAACACGGCGATCGAGTTCGACCCTTGGTTGACGGCAAACAGCAGCGTGTGGTCTGGGCTGAGGAGCACCTGATGATCACCGGCAGTCGTCCCGACCGAGTTCGGCAGCGGCAGGACAAGAGGCGTCCCGGAGCCGTCGGTCGGGTAGAGCTTCGCCTCCCCGACCAGCGGATCGCCATTGGTGGCGTACGGGATCGCCGCGACAGCGTTCCTGTTCGGGGTCGGGGTGTTGGCGTTCACGTAGATCCAGCCAGCGACCGTCGTATCCGCGCTCGCCGGGCTACTCGACTTCGTGGCGAAGTACGCCCCGAGCACGGCCGCGACGAGCACGGCCAGAAGCCATGGCGCGTTCACGGCCCGACGCCGGACGCGGACATCAAGAAACTTTTCGAGCTCGGGGGTGCCCCCCTGTGCTGCCGACACGTCGGCAGTGACCTTCTGCGGATCGGCGTAGGTCGGCGTCTGGGGAGCCATCGCCAGCCCCTGGGGAACGTCGATCACAGCAGAGTGCTTGGCCTCCACCTGCTGGCGGTCGCGCACCTGCATGACGGTCACGCCGGCGAGCAGCTCGTCCCCCGCGTCGAGCCGAGCCGGCCCGTGGAGCTCGTTGTGGTTGACGAATGTGCCGTTCGCCGAGCCGAGGTCCTCAACCGTGATGTAGTCGCCGGTCGGGGTGAGCCGCAGATGATGCCGTGACACTTCGCTGTCGGTGAGCACGAACCCGGCGTCCGGATCACGGCCCACGACCATCGGCTTGTCGACCACGGAGCGCTTGCCAGCGTCGGGCCCCTCGACCACTTCCAGAATCAATTCAGACACGGCCCCGGACCCCCCAGACGACTTCCAAGATCAATATTTGGACACAGCGCGGCAAGCATAGCTGCGCAGCGTGCATCCGGGGGGCGACATTTGTCACCGCGTCCGATCGGCGACGAATCACGAGATTTTTCTTGCCACGGCGTCGGCCGGCGACTTATAGTGAGTGCCGCCATGGGGGCAAAATCACCACGCGATTCAGTTATCGCGGTCGTTGGCGAAGGGTTCGGGTCACTGCTGGTCCACACCACCGCCCGCTACCTCGGCTTCACCAACGCCGAGATCACGGTCTTCGGGGTAAACGACAACCCGGTCGGCACGTATCAGCAGTTCGCCTTCAACCTGGGCCAGACCGTCCTGCGGTCGGAGTCCGAGTCACATTTCCTTGCGCCCGACTGGCCGACGTTCGCCCAGATCGACGCGCTCGCCCACCGGTCGCCGGCGCCGCTGTACCGGTCGATCAGGCGCAAGTACAACCCGGGGGTCAGGGAGATCCTCACCGAAGCCGCCGTCGTGGCCAAGCGGATGAAGTGGGAGGACTCGCGCGTGTCGCTGCGCATCGGCTGGGTCCAGCGCGAGATGAACCCGAGCCCGCACTTCGTGCTCTACGACGAGCAGGCGAACTTCGTGGGCCGCGCCAAGCACGTGATGCTCGCGCCCGGGCACGGTCCGCTGTCGTTCCCGCCGGTACTGGCCAAGGCCCGCAAGGACCCGGCGATCGCCGAGCGGATCGTGCAGGCCTACGAGCCGAAGCAATATTCGCCGGACGGGCGCTACATCGTGCTCGGCGCGGGGATCGCGTCGGTCAACGAGTGGGCCAACGTCCTCGACATCGGCGGCTCGGTGCTGGCGCTCACGCGGCAGGCGCAGCCCGAGACCCAGGACCTCAACGTCCCTCGCTGCCTGTTCGAGTCGCAGGGGATCGACGCCTACGTTTCGCTGCCGTTCGACCAGCGCATCCAGTTCCTCGGCGACGTCTTGCGGGGGACGCGGCCGGATCGCAAGACGTGGCTGCAGACGATCGAGGACGGGCGCAAGGAAGGTCGCTTCGACGCCCTCGTCGGCGAGATCACCCAGGTCGAACCCGGGCGTGCCGGCCTGCGGACCTACGTCGCGAGTCGCGACGGAACCGAGGATGCCGGCTGGCTCGACGTGACCGGGGTGACGGCCGGAACCGGCTTCAACAAGTCCGTGCTCACGATTCCGCTGCTCCGGCGCCTGGTCCAGCACTACGGGGTGCCAGTCCAGGACGGGCGGCTGAAGCTGCAGACCAACTGCGGCGTCCCCGGCCTCGACCAATCGGACTCCCGGCTGTGCTGCATGGGCCTGATCGCCAACAACGTGATCCCGCACGGCGACACGATCGCGGGACTGAAGTACATCGCCCGGCGGTTCGTCTCGGATTGCGCCCGGGCGGAGCGCCTCCGGCGCCGTCCGTTCCCGGCGCGGCTGGTCTTGCAGGCGTCGATGGGCCGGGACGTGGCCCGCGCGCTGCGGAACGTCGCCCCGACCAAACAGCTGGCGTAGAAGGGAGCCCGAGAGCAATGTGCCCCACGGTGTACGGCCGCGTACAGACGCGGTGGTCGATCCTGATCATGCCGGCGATCATCGCCACGATCATCTCGCTGATCACGCAGAACCCAGGATGGATCATCCTGATCGGCGTCTACTTCGTGATCGGCGTCGGTCTCGACACGATCTTCTATCCGCGCATCATCATCTGGCAGCCGCCGTGGCTGACGTTCACGCTGGCGGCCGGCGAGTTTGCGATCGTGTATGTCGTCGCCAAGGTGCTGCATGTCAGCCTCACGCCGCTTGAAGCGATCCTGCTCTACTGGATCGCCTGGTGGATGGCGATTTGGACGAAGGTGGTAATCCTGCCGCTGATCTCGCTGAGCTGGATCGAGGACGCCGGCGAGTTCCGCTCGACCGCGTGGTCGGTGGCGCCGCAGTTCGTGCCGCTTCCGGTCACCGCTTTCCCGGCGCACCCGTCGACCAGCGGGCCGCCGCCGCTGGCCCGGAAGTTCTCGGCCGCAGTCATAGAGATCCCTGAGGAGCTCCGCCGGGCTCCGAGTCCGTCCGGGGTCTTCAAGATCCCGACCGACCTGCCACCGAAGTGACGCCCGCCCGGGTGCGATGAGCGCCGGAGCGGACCTGCCCAGACATGTGCCGCGCCGGCGGCTGATTGGGTATTACGCGATCCTGGCCGCCGTCACGGCGATCGTGGTCCCGATTGAGGTCCTTGCCGGCAGCGACAAGCACGCCGAGCCGGCGATCGCCGGCAATTACATGATCTCGGCCGGGACCGCGTGCCTCGGCCCGACCGCAGAGGTGATGCAGTCGGGGCGCTTCGTCACGATCTCGAACACGCAGGGCACCCTGAGCGGAAACCTCACGCTGAAGCACAAGCACTTGACCGGCACGGTCACCTGCGTCACCGGCGCGAAGGCGGCAATCGCCGCGCGAGGAGGCACGTTCTTGCTGACGGGGGCGATCGGCGGGCAGCCGCTGCGGGCGCAGCTGGTCGCGCAGCCGCCGTCGCCCGGCAGTCCCACTCCGCTCGTTCCCGGCTCGGTCAGCGGCGTGTACAGCATCGCGCCGGCGTCGGTCTGCCTCGGCACGACGATGACCCTCGGCGGCCCCAGTTCGCGCGTCACGCTGACGACGAGCAAACCCCGTGGGGTGCTCAGCTTTCACAAGGGGATGCTGGCCGGGACCGTCCACTGCAACTTCGGCGGAACGCGCACGCTGACCGCGGCCGCGGCGGGGCGTGCGCTGACGATCACGCTGACGCCGCCACCCGAGGCGGGCGTCGGGCCCGAGCGCCTGTCGGCAACGCTCAGCCGCACCCCGGACCAGACCGTGCTGGCGTTCTTCATCGCCGCCCTGATCGTGGTTCTCTTCTGCCGTCTCGTGGGCAGCCTGATGCCGCGCCTCGGGCAACCGCGGGTGATGGGAGAGGTGCTCGGCGGGATCATGCTCGGCCCGACCGTGTTCGGCGCGATCGATCCCGGGCTCCAAGCGAAGGTGTTCGCCTCGGACATCACCCCCTACATCGGCGTGACCGCCAACCTCGGTCTGATCTTCTACATGTTCCTGATCGGCCTCGAGGTCGATTTCAGCCAGATCAAGGGGCGGGTGGGGACCACGCTGGCGGTCTCGAACACCGGTCTCGCAGTCCCCATGATGCTCGGCCTGGCCAGCGCAATCCCGCTGTACGAGATCCTCGGGCCGAACAAGCGCTACCTGGCGTTCGCCCTGTTCATGGGCGTCTCGATGTCCGTCACGGCCTTCCCGGTGCTGGCCCGCGTGATCTCGGAGCGGCGCATGCTGAGGCGCCCGCTCGGCGTGCTCGCGCTGTCGGCGGCGGCGATCGACGACGTCTCGGCCTGGTTCCTGATCGCTCTGGCCACGGCCGTGGCCGGAGCCGGCGATGCGCTCGGCGTGCTGCGGACCGTCGCCGAGGTCGGCGTGTTCTGCGTCGTGATGGGGTTCGCCGTCCGGCCGCTGCTCGCCCGCGCGGCGGTGGCCTACGACGAGGCGGGACGCGTGCCCGGCACGTGGATCACGATCATCTTCGCCGGCGTGCTGCTGTCGTCGATTGCCACCGACAAAATCGGCGTCGCGGTCATCTTCGGCGCGTTCGTGATGGGCCTGTCGATGCCGCGCCACGCGGGCCTGAGCCACGAGGTGACCAAGCGCGTCGAGGACTTCGTCCTGACGCTGCTGCTGCCCCTGTACTTCGCCTACACGGGCCTGCGCACGAATGTCGGGTTGCTCGGCCGCCCCGAGCTGATCCTGATCACGGTGGCGCTGATCACGATCGCGATCGCCGGGAAGTTCGGTGGCACGATGATTGCCGCCCGCACGATGAAGCTCCCCTGGCGCGAGTCCGCAGCGCTCAGCACGCTGATGAACACACGCGGGCTCACGGAGCTGATCGTCCTGAACCTGGCCCTCGACCTCGGCGTGATTACGGCAGCGCTGTTCGCCGCGCTCGTCGTGATGGCGATCGTCACCACGCTGATGACGGGACCGCTGATGCGACTGATCGATCCGAAAGGGACCTTCGGCTCGCCGCCCGAGGACGAGCTTGCCGCCGCCTCCCGGCTCGTCGTCGAGGCGACCCCCGAGCCGACGCGGTCGATCCTCGTCGCACCGCAGACCGACACCGCGCTCGAGTCGTTGCTGGCGATCGCGGCCCCGCTCGCTGCGTGGGAGCCGCCGCGCGAGCTGATCCTGGCCCGCCTGGTGCCCCCACCACGCGGTTCGACCGTGCGGGGCGGGCTCCAAACCGAGGCCCTGTTGGTCAATACCGCCTCCGATCAGGTGCAGCGCGCTCGACTCGAGCTGCTCGACTTCGGCGTGGCCAGCCGGGCGGTGGCCCTCGCCTCCGCCCATCCCGGCCGCGACCTCGTTCGGCTGTCCACCAGCGAAGAGGTCGATCTCGTCCTCCTCGACGGCCGCCGCTCGATCCTGGGCGACGGCCTACCACGCGACGACGTCGGCACCGTGCTGGAGAAATCGCCCTGTGACGTAGCGCTGCTCGTGGCCCGCGACGGTGTCGTCGTCGCGCCCGGGCCCGACGCGATCGTGATGGTTCCCTTCGGCGGCGCCGAGCACGACTGGGCCGCGCTCGAGCTGGGGGCGTGGCTATGCGCCGCGACCGGTGCGACGCTCGAGCTGCTCGGCCCGCCCGGCGTCAGCGACGACGGCAAGGACGCCGGACACATGCTCGCCAACGCGGCCCTGCTCGTGCAGCAGTTCGCAGGCGTCTCGGCTCGGCCGGTCGTCGCCGAGCCCGGTCGCGAGGGCCTGATCGCGGCGGCGGGCCGCGCCGGCCTGCTGGTCGTCGGACTCTCGGAGCGGTGGCGCAAGGAGGGCCTCGGCGAGACCCGCCAGGCGATCGCGAAGTCCGCTCCCGCCCCGATCCTGTTCGTCCGTCGCGGCGAGCGACCAGGAGCTCTGGCCCCGGCCACCGACGTGACGACGTTCGGCTGGTCCTCAGCGGGCATGGGCGTGCCGCGGGCGTTCAGCCGCAGCTTCAGCCGCGCCTTCGCGGTGCCCCCCGGGTTGGGTCCGCTGGCACCGCGCGCCCCCGGCTCCGACGCCGAGTGACATCGTGCCGAGCCCGGAGAGCCCGGCGGCCGTATCGATCGTGATCGCGGACGACCGTCGTCCGGGAGGGTCTGGAGCTGCTGCTCGAAGCCGAGCAGGACCTGATCGTCGTCGGCGAAGCGAGCGACGCCGCCGGGACGGACGCCCTACTTGGCGCGCTGGCGCCGACCCTGCTCGTGCTCGACCTGCACCTGGGGCGGGAGCTCAGCCTGGGCGTCATCGCCCGGGTGCGCGCGACATCGCCGTCGACGGCGATCGTGATCCTCACGATGGACGACGATCCCCGCCTTCGTCCAGCCGGCCTGGAACGCCGGGGCCGCCGGATACGTGCTGAAGGAGGCTTCGCGCACCAGCTCGTGCGGGCCGTGCGCACGGTCGCTCGCGGCGGAACCTACCTCGACCCGGCGATCGGCGGCTCGGTGATGGGAACCAGCGGTCCGCCCTGTCCGAGCGCGAGCTGGAGGTGCTGCGGCTGGTCGCGCTTGGCTACACCAACAGCGAGATCGCCAAGCAGCTGTACATCAGTGCGCGGACGGTCGAAACCCACTGGGCGAACCTGCAAACGAAGCTCGGCGTCACCGGCCGGCCGGAGCTGGTCCGCTATGCCCTCGAGCGGGGCCTGATCCACCGGTGATCGACGGTTGCGGGAAGAAGAGCATGAGAGATATGTCTCTATTGAGCCGTTCTGACGGCGTTAGGCTCGGGGTCGGCCACCCGATTGATGCCGCCGGAGATCCAGGGACGGCGACCGTCAGTCGCACTCACGGGAGGACTCTTCATGCAAGGGCTCAGGACAAATTCGCCGAAACTCCGGCGCCTGACGTACACGGCAACGGCGGCAGTGCTGACCATGTGCGCCGCCCTGCCCGGCACGACCGATGCAAAACTGTCCCACGGAAAGGCACAGCAGCCGAAGGCGCACCGGCCGAAGCCGAAGGCGCACCGGCCGAAGCCGAAGCCGACTCCAGCCCCGCCAGCGGCGCTCTACGCTGAGACGAACAACGGCACCGCGAACCAGCTCTTGGTGTTCAGGCGGGCGACCAACGGCACGCTCAGCTTGAGGCAGACGGTCGCGACCGGTGGCAAGGGCGGCCTCCAGGCCGAGCCCGGTTGTGCTCCTCCCGGCGGCTGTCCACTGCTCGACGCCAGCGACGAGGTCGCCATCACCAAGGACGCAAAGCTTCTGTTCGCCGTGAACGCCGGGAGCAACACGATCAGCTCCTTCTCGCTGTCCAAATCAGGCGCCAAGCTCGTTGAGGCCGTGGGATCAGGCGGCCAGTTCCCCAACAGCCTCACGATCCACGGCGACGAACTGTACGTGCTCAACAACAACAGCGCGAACATCGCCGGATTCAAGTTCACGTCGCGGGGACAGCTCACGGCGATCCCGCGGTCGATTCAGGCGCTGACCACCGAACACGCACCGTTCTCCCGCCAGATCGGCTTCGACAACACCGGGAAGCTCCTCGTCGTCAGCCACCTCACCGACGCGTCCTTCGACACGTTCCCGGTGACTCACGGCGTGGCTGGGCCCGCGGTCAACCATCCATCGGCCTCAGCTGAGCCCTTCTCGTTCGCATTCGACCCGTACAACCACCTCATCGACACCGAGATAGTCAACGACATGGACCTCACGCAGTCCTCGAACGCGTCGAGCTACGCGCTGAGCTCGACCGGTGCTCTCACTGCGATCAACACAGTTCCGACTCGCGGCTACGGGGCGTGCTGGACCCAGATCAGCGCCGACGGCAAGCAGGTCTACCAGGTCAACACAGGCGGCCCGTCGCCCTTCGGCACGACCGTTTCGAGCTTCGCGCTGTCCCCGAGCGGCAAGCTGACCTTCGAGAGCGTGACGCCCAGCGATGGTGAGTTCACCCTGACCGACGAGTGGCTCAGCCCTGGCAGTCGGTACCTGTACGTCGTGAGCCCATTGATCGACAACCCGGCTTCGATGCCGACCAGCAATGGCTCGCGCATCGTGACGTTCTCAGTCGGCGCGCACGGTAAGCTGACGCGCCTCGGCCAGACGAGCGCGATGCTTGCTCCGGGCCTCACCGGCCTCGTTGGTAGCTGACAGAATCGTCGGATGATCGCCAGCCGGCGCACCGCGAACTCGGGTTCGAGGACGCCGAGGCCCGGCTGGCCGACCATCTGCGCCAGGAGCCGAAGACACCGCCGGTGCGGCGGGTCGTCGTACTGACCGTCGCCGCGGTGCTGTTCGGCCTCGCCTTCAGCGCGCGTATGATGATCCACGATCCAAACGCGCTGCTGGCGAACTTCTACATCGTCCCGGCCGCCCTGCTGGCGATCGAGTTCGGAACGTCGGCTGAGATCGCCGCCTCCGTCTTCGGACTGCTGCTCGCGTTCCTGTGGAGTGCGGTCGAGACGATCCATGTCGATCTGCTCGGTTACGTGTCGCGGACCGCCGCATTCGTGGTCATCGGCGTCGTGGTCGGCTCGTTCTCGCAACGCCTGCGCCAGGACATCGTGGCCCGCCAGCGCGCCCAGCGGCACCTGGCGCTGTACGCCGACCAGGTGTGTGCCATGGAGATGCACCCGGGAAGTTCCGCAGCGGCGTTCCGCATTCGGTTTTGAGCTTCTATGACAAACGCCCTATGCTCCCGCCCGGACGAGGGGATAGCCTCCCCCCAGCGGGCAGCCTGCAATTTTCACGGCAACTGGAGTCAAAGTCGATGAGCGAAAGTCGAATGCTCACGCCGGATTCACGCGTGGGAACGAACATCGGGCCCTATCGCGTCGACGGTCTGGTAGGCGTCGGTGGGATGGGCAAGGTCTATTCCGCCACCGGGCCCGACGGCGTCCGGGTGGCGCTGAAGGTCGTCAAGGACGATCTCGCTCGCGACGAGACGTTCCGCAAGCGCTTCGCGCGCGAGGCTCGTATCGCCCAGACAGTCCGTAACCCGCACGTCGTCCCGGTACTCGCCACCGGCGAGCACGAGGGTCTGCCGTACATGGCCGCGCGGTTCATCGATGGACAGTCGCTCGAGCAGAAGCTCCGCGACGAGGGCCAGCTCGACCTCTGCACCGCCGTGAACATCTGCGCCCAGGTCGCGCTCGGTCTCCAGGCCCTGTGGGAGGCCGGCATGATCCACCGCGACGTCAAGCCCGGCAACATCCTCCTCGACACTGCGGGCAAGGCCTACGTCACCGACTTCGGTCTGGCCAAGGACAGCCAGGGCAGCGTCTTGACGCTGCCGGGGCAGGCTCTCGGCTCGATGGACTACATGGCCCCGGAGCAGATCCGTGGTGAAGCCGTCACGGCCGAGACCGACCTCTACTCGCTCGGCTGCGTGATGTTCGAGTGCCTTCACGGACTCCCGCCGTTCGCCGATCGCCAGGGCATGCGCGTCCTCTGGGCGCATCTCCAGGACGAGCCCCCGAACCCGTCCGGCGTGTCCGAGCAGGTCGGCATGGCGGTCAAGAGCGCGCTGCAGAAGGCGCCCGAGAACCGCCCCAAGAGCGGAACCGAGTACGCCCGCGCGCTGTCGCTGGCCGCGGGCATCCCGATGGCCGACGTCGCCTAGCGGACTCCAGCGGGCCGCGCGCCGACAACGCGTGAGCCGAGCGGCCGCCAGCGCGCCTACAGTTTCACGCGGGCGCGCGCGTATAGGCCGACCCTAAGGTGGGCCTAACGCGCCCGCATGAGGGCTCTTAGGCCGGTGTGGCGACCGCTTCCATGAACAGGTTGGCCAAGCCCCCTGCGTCGGATTCGCGGGCCTCCGCGGCGGACATGCCCTGGCCGTTGAAGAGTCCTTCGGCCGCCCAGCGTGACGGGTCGAGCCCGACCGCGTACGGGTTGATCTTCGTGGTCTCGTCCGGCGCCACGTCGCCGAGGCCCTGAGCCGCACGAGCGAAGGCCACGACGGCGAAGCCCTCCATCAGGTCCGCCGTCGCGGCGAGCTTGGCCTTGAGGGTGTCATCGTCGAACCCGCCGGCCATGTCGAGGTGGCGCTGGAACATCCCCGGGAAGTCGGCCGTCGGCACGATCGCGCGGCGCCACTCGCGATCCTCGATCTCGTTCCACTCGCGGAACATCAGCTCGAGGCGGCGGGTGATCGCCCAGATCCGCTCCAGATCCGGTCGCACGGCGGCCATGAAGTCCACGTCGGTGTACTTGTCGTGGAAGAACAGCGCGCCGACCGTTCCCCAGTACAGGATGTTGTTGGCGCAGATCTTGACCGTCATCACCATCGGGTTGTGCCAGAACCCGTACTGGTCCTCGTACTGGGTGAGCGCCACCCGGTAGGTGGCGAGGTACAGCTCGTTGTGGGCCTTGGCGCGCTCGGTGACGTCCTCGCCGTCCAGCTCGCGGGTGATCAGGTCCGTGCTGAGCGTGTTCGAGATCGAGATGAAGTCCGATCCCGGCGAGTAGAACGGGTCTAGGAACGCCCCGGCTTCGCCGACGAGGCACCAGCGGTCGCGGCCGGAGAACTCCTGTTTGCAACCGTAGGAGAAGTTCTCGATCTTCAGGAAGTCCTCCACCTGGTCGCGACGGCTGTCGAGCGCCTCGCCCAGCTGCGGCTCGTACCGGCGGATCCAGTCGAGCGTTCCCTCGAGCGTGTTCATCTCGTCCCAGCGGTGGAATTTCGGGTCGGCGACGATCCCGATCGAGATCGGCCCGGAGGCAAGCGGAATCAGCCACACCCAGTAGCCCTTGCCGCACAGGTGGTTGGTGCTGAGCCGGCGCAGGCCACGCGCGGACATTCGATCGAAGAACTCGTCGTCGGCAGGATCGACCCACGACTCGATGTCGAGGCCGCCGGCCAGACGGAACCAGGCGGAGTTGACCATGTGGCCGTTGTCCTCGAGCAGGCCAAGCTTGCGCTTGAGGATGGAGCTGCGACCGCCGGCGTCAACGATCCACCGGGCTTGGATCGTGGACTCCTGGCCGCCAGGGCCACCGCGGACGATCGCGACCGTGTGCGGATCGGAGCCGACGTCGACGCCGGTGATGAACGAGCCCCCGAAGAGGTCGACGCCCGCTTCGACGCACTTCTCGCCGAGGAAGTTCTCGAAACGGCCGCGGTCGAGCTGGAAGCTCGGATGGTCGAGCGGGCGGTTGATGCCACGCTCGATCCGCTGGGCGATATCCCGGTTGCCGTCAGCCGGGAACCACCAGCGGAGGCCAAACTTGGTGATCTCGTCGTGCTCCAGATGGTCCTTCAGGCCCAGCACATCGCGGAAGTAGTGGGAGGAGACCTCGACCGTCGACTCACCAACCTTGAACGCGGCCTCCGGCGCGAGGCCGGGGCGTTTCTCGGCGATGAACACGCTGGTCTGGGGCCGCGCCTGCTTGAGCTGGAGCCCGAGCGACAGGCCGGCCAGACCCCCTCCGAGGATTGCGACGTCGTAGCTCTCCCCCGGCTGACTATTCGCTGTCACGATGATCTCCGTCCCCCTTGCCCAATTGATGAATGTACGGTGCCCGGCCGAGCCTAGAACAGCTGGTTCTCTCCCCCGAATACCGCGCTGACCGATCCGTCGGTGAACACCTGCCGGATCGTGTCGGCCAGGATGGCCGCGCACGAGAGCACGACGATGTTCTCAGGGCCGCCGGAACGTAGCGGGATCGTGTCCGTCACCACAATCTGCTCGAAGCTCGCGCCTGCCAGCCGCTCGAACGCCGCGCCGGAGAGCACCGCGTGAGTGCATGCGGCGTAGACGCGCGCCGCGCCCGCATCGAGCACCGTCTGCCCGGCGGCGCACAGTGTGCCGGCCGTGTCGATGATGTCATCGACGATCAGCGCCGTCTTCCCGCGCACGTCTCCGATCACATATCCGATCTCGGCGACCTGCTGGGCCGGGCGTTCCTTCGTCATCAGGGCCAGGTCTGCCCCGATCGTCTCGGCGAACTTGTGGTTGAGCTTCACGCGCCCGACGTCCGGGGAGACGACGACGAGATCGTCGAGGTGCAGGGCGCGGAAGTAGTCCGCCAGCAGGAACAGCGCCGTCAGGTGGTCGACGGGGTCGTGAAAGAAGCCCTGAACCTGGCCGGCGTGCAGATCCACCGTGAGGATGCGGTCCGTCTTGACGGACTCGAGCATGCCCGCGACGACCCGAGCGCTGATCGGCTCGCGGGTGGCCGACTTCTTATCCTGCCGCGAGTAGCCGAACCATGGGCTGACCGCGATCACGCGATTCGCCGATGCGCCGCGAGCCGCGTCGACCATCATCATCAACTCCATGATCGCGTCGTTGGCCGAGATCCCGGTCTCCTCGTTGCCGCACATCGGTTGCACGATGAACACGTCGGCACCGCGGATCGATTCCTCGTAGCGGCAGTAGACCTCCCCGGCGGAGAACGTCTTTAGCGTCACGGCCCCCAGCTCGATCTTGAGCTTTCTGGCGATCTCCGCGGCCAGTGCGGGGTTGCCACGCCCGGCGAAGATCATCAGCTTCTTGCCGGTGATGATCGGCACGCTGCCGGATGCTCCCCTCGGTTGTCCCACGCCCACGCGCTCATCCTATAGCCAAGTCGGATGGCCACATGTGAGATTTCACCGCTTGACGGGAGCGCTCCGACGCCCCTACGCTGCCGACGTGACGCGAGGGGCGATCTAGATGTCGGGCGAGGCCGCGCTTGCCGGAAGTCGCCTGTTCGAGGGGCTGGCGCCGGAGGAGCTCGAAGCCGTGGTCGCCCAGATGCGGCCGCGCCAGTTCGCTGCCGGCGCGCAGCTGTGCGCCGCGGGCGAGCCGAGTGACCGGATCTGGCTGATCACCGCCGGCCTGGTGAACTGGACCGCGGGCACGACCGCGGGCGGCGGGGAGATCGAGCTGCGGATGCGCAAGGGGGACGTGATCGGCGCGCAGGACGCGATCACCCAGACCGAGCGGACCGCCACCGTCTTCGCCAGCACCGTCACGCAGACCCTCGAGCTCGATGCCGGCGATCTGCTGGCGCTCGCGGGCCGGTTCCCGCAGATCCTCGTCAACGTCATCCAGGGTCAGCGCGAACGGTTGTTCCGGGCCAGTGCCCGCAGCGCCGCGCTGTTCAGCGCCAGCGCGCGCAGCACCAGCAACCGCGGGGAGGAGATCGGAATCGTGGCGGGCGAGTCGCTGCGTGGCACGATCGGCGCGATCGTCACGGCGGCCCGTGCGGCGAGCCCTCATGCGGTCACCGTGCTCGATCGCTCGCTGTCGTTCGCGGGCGCGCTCGCGCGCTCGGACGAGCTCGCCAGCGTCAGCGACACCGTGCTGATCCCGAGCGCGTTCGATCCCGACACGCTGGGAGTGCTCCTCGACGAGGTCGATCGCGTGATCGCGCTCGTCGGCAACGGCGAGGAGGCGGAGCAGCTCGGTCGGGTGGCCCGCAGCGCCGAGGGGCGGCGGCTCGAGATCGTGCTGGTGTCCGATGAGGCGCGGCAGGCCAGCCAGATGTGGCACCTCGACACCCTGAAGCTGGTCGTCCGCGACTGTCCCCGCCAGCCGGAGTTCCCGATCGCCGACGCCGACATCGCCTGGATCGCCCGCCATCTCACCCGCACGAAGCTCGGCGTCGCGCTCGGCGCGGGCGGCGCGAAGGGCTACGCGCACGTCGGCGTCCTGCAGGTGCTCGCGGAGGCCGGGTACGCGATCGACTTCGCCGCGGGCTCGAGCATCGGCGGGTTCGTCGCGTCGCTCGCTGCGCTCGGCCACGATCCGGGCGCGATCGACGCGCGGTTCCGCGCCGCGTTCAGCGAGGAGAACGTCGGCAAGGTATTCGCCGGGCCGATCGTCGGCGCCGCTGGCGTTGAGCGGCAGACCGAGATGCTGCGCACGGCGACCGGCGGGCGACGGTTCTCCGACACGGTCATCCCGCTGTCGATCCTGGCCGTCGACCTGACGGCCCGCGCGCCGGTGACGCAGCGCTCCGGGGAGCTGTGGGAGGCGCTGCTGGCGGCGATGTCGGTCGCCGGCGTGTTCCCGACGCAGGAGCGCGACGGTCATCGGCTGATCGATGCGATCGCGCTCGTTCCGGTGCCGACAGCAGCCGTGCTGGAGGACGGAGCCGACATCGTCGTGTCGGTGAACCTGCTGGGGCCCGAGAAGCTCGAGCGCTGGCCGGGGGCTCCCGAGCCGGAGGCGGAGCCGGAGCGCAAGCGACGGCGCGGACCGCTCGACACGATGTTCGAGGCGATGGACCTCAGCCAGGTCGACACCAGCGCGCGTCATGCCGCGCTCGCCGACGTCGCGATCACGCCGCGGTTCGGGCCGGCCGAGTGGCGCGACTTTCAGCTGGCCGACCTGTTTCTCCGGGCGGGGCGCGAGGCGGCGCAGGCGCACCTGCCGGAACTCCAGGCGCTGTCGCGGCCCGTCGATCTCGCCGCGGCGCGGCGCTCGCCGAGCCCGATCTGAGGCACGGCGACCGGGACGAGGGTGACCCCCGCATGTTCAAGCTTCTGATCCACGAAGGCCCTGCCGCAGGCACGACGATTGAATTGGCGGGGACGATGATCATCGGCCGGGAGGGCGCCGACGTCGACGTTGCGGGCGATACGGAGATGTCCAGGCGCCACGCGCGCCTCCGGGTTGAGGGTCCCCGAGTGCTCGTCGAGGATCTCGGCTCCACCAACGGCACCTACGTCGGCGGCCAACGGATCACCAGCCCGGTGTGGCTGGACTCCGACACCCAGCTGCAGCTTGGGCTCAGCCACATGACCGTGCAGTTGACCTCGCCGAGCCGTGCGCCCGACTCGCTTCAGACCACGGCGCCGCGACCGGTGCAAAGGACGGTCCTTCGGCCCGCCGGCCCGCCGGCGCCGCCCTACCGCGGACCGATCGTGCCCGCGCGATCGCCGGCGCCGGCCGCCGGGGCTGGGCGCAGGGCCGGTGCGGGCGCCCGCCACTGGTGGACGCTCGTGGCCGCGGGGCTCGGGCTCGGCATGAACGTGCTTGACGGGACCGTCGTCAACGTCGCGCTGCCGTCGATCCAGCGCGACCTCCACTCGTCGTTCCCGACCGTTCAGTGGGTCGTCAGCGCCTATCTCCTGT
This sequence comes from Solirubrobacteraceae bacterium, assembly GCA_035552615.1. Classification (GTDB taxonomy): domain Bacteria; phylum Actinomycetota; class Thermoleophilia; order Solirubrobacterales; family Solirubrobacteraceae; genus Palsa-465. The sequence goes on along the minus strand of DASZLC010000090.1, from coordinate 23,244 downwards.
CGTTCGCGGTTCTGCTGGCGACGGGCGGACGGCTGGGCGACATCTTCGGGCGCCGGCGTATCTTCCTGATCGGCGTCGCCGTCTTCGCTCTCGCCAGCGCCGGCTGTGGCGTCGCCCCGAACAGCGCGACCTTGCTCGTCGGGCGGGCGATTCAGGGCGCCGGCGCAGCGCTGATGATCCCGGCGACGCTGGCGCTGATCGTGACGAACTTTCCGCCCGAGCTGGTGCCGCGGGCGATCGGGCTGTGGACCGCGGTCACCGGCGTGGCGCTCGCGATCGGGCCGGTGGTCGGGGGCGTCCTGACGAAAGACGTGACCTGGCGGGCGATCTTCTACCTGAACATCCCGCTCGCGCTGATCACGTTCTCGATCGCGGTGTTCGCCGCGCGTGAATCCCGCGACGAGGCCGCCTCGCGGAGGATTGATATTCCCGGGATCGTGACCGTGTCGCTCGGCCTCACCGCCGCGGTGCTGGCGGTGATCGAGGCGGGCTCGTGGGGCTGGACCTCGGCGCGCATCATCGGCCTGCTCGCCGGCTCTGTCGTCGCGCTGGTGCTGTTCGTCGTGATCGAGCAGCGGAGCGAGGCGCCGATCGTGCCCCCGGCGGTCTTCCGCAGCCTGCCGTTTCTCGGGACGAACATTGCCGGCTTCGTGCTGATGTTCTCGGTGCTCGGCGTGCTGCTGTACATGGCGATCTACATGCAGGAGGTCCTCGGCTTCAGCGCCGTGAAGGCCGGACTGATGTACCTGCCCGCGACGGTGCCGATCGCGCTGCTCGGTCCCGTGTCGGCCCGTCTGGCCGAGCGCGCCGGAGCCTGGCCGGTCGCCGCGGTCGGGATGGCTTTCCTGGCCGCGGCGGGCGGCGCGGAGACGCGCCTGACCGCGAGCACGGACTACAGCACGATCGTGCTCGTGATGGTCATTCTCGGGATCGGGATGGGGCTCGTCGGGGCCCCGATCTCGCGGCTGGCGATCGCGTCGGCCGAAGCGCGGTTCGCGGGGGCGGCGTCGGGCGTGCTGGCGATGTCGCGACAGATCGGCGCCGCCGTCGGCGTGGCCGTCATCGGCGCGGTGGTGCAATCGGTCGGCCGGACGCGTGCTGCCGATAATCTCGCCACCGCGCCCTTGCCGCCGGCAGCGTCGGCGGCGATCGCGCACTCGGTCGGGTCAGGTCCCCCCCCGGCCGCGCACGGTATCCCGCCGGGCATTGCGCAGCAGATCGCCGCCTCCCTGCACGAGGCGCTGGCGTACGCGATCGCGCGGAGCGGATTCGTCACGCTCGGCCTGGCCGTGGTTGCCGGTGCGATGGCCGTGTGGCTGATGCGCAAGCCGGCGTCCGGACCGGTGGTGCCGGCATCCAACCGTCTGATCAGCGAGCTGAGCGCGCGCTCCGGGGTCTTTGCGATCGTGCCCCGGGTCGGCGTCGAGGGCGACGTGCCTCTCGCTCAGCGCTGGCGTTCAACCCAAGCGCCGCCGTCCCAGTAGAACCGGAGCGGGTCGCCCTCGCTCTCGACCTGCAGCGCGGCCGTGCGGCCCTGCCAGTCAACCTCAAGCCGCACACGTGCTCGCTGGCCGGCTCGCCGCGGCGCCGGTGGCGCGGGGGGCGCCGGCACCAACGGGGCGATCGGCGTGCGCAGGGCTCGGCCGACCGCCTCGATCAATGCCAGGCAGGTCTGATAGCGCGCGGCGGGGTTCTTGGCCAGCGCCTTTGCGATCACCGGATCCAGCGCCAGCGGCAGTCCGTGCACGCGCCTGGAGACCTCCGGCGGCGGCTCGGATACATGGGCGGCCAGCACGTCGGCGAGCCGCTCGTGCGTGAACGGCGGCTGGCCGGTCAGACATTCGCAGAGCACGCACCCGAGCGCGTAGACGTCGGCACGATCGTCGACGGTCCCGCCGGTCACCTGCTCCGGTGCGGCGTAGGGGGCGCTGCCCACGAATGTGCCCACCTCGGTCAAGCGGCGGATGTCTCGCGAGGGGGCGATACTGAACCCGAAGTCGCTGACCAGGCATGTCCCGTCGGGGTGACGGGCATCGCCGGCTGCGACGAGGATGTTGGACGGCTTGACGTCGCGATGGATGATGCCGGCCGCGTGCGCGGCGTCGAGCGCCTCGGCGACCGGGGTGAGCATCGAAACGACCCGCGGCGGCGGGAGCGGACCGTGCTGGGCGAGGAACCTGCCGAGATCGCCACCGGCGACGTAGTCCATCGCGATGTAGAGCCCCTCCTTCGTCTCGCCGACGTCGCGGATGCGGACGATGGCGGGGTGCACGAGCGCGCGGGCGTTTTGCCTCTCACGGATGAAGCGCAGGCGCTGCGCGTCGTCCGCCGCACGTTCTCGTGGCAGCAGCTTCAGCGCGACCTCGTCGCCGGTGCCGACGTGCCGCGCGCGATAGACCGCGCTGGCGCCCGCGGCCGACAGCAGGATCGTGACCTCGTAGCCGCCGAGCCTACTGCCGGCTGTCAGTGGCGAGGGCAAGATCTCAGGCCGGCTGTGCGATCGCCTCCATGAACAGGTTCTCCATCGCTCCAGCCGGCGACTCGCGCGCCTCTGCGATCGTCATCCCGGAGGCGCTGAAGAGCCCATCGGCTTCCCAGCGGCTTGGGTCGAGGCTGATCGCGCTGGGGTCGATCCTCTGGTCCTCGCCGGGCGCGGCGTCGCCGAGATTCCTCGCCGCCCGGTTGAAGGCGAGCACGGCGTAGGCCTCGAGCAGGTCGGCATTGGCGGCCATCCGCTCCTTCAGCTGCTCATCATCGAAGCCGGCGATCATGTCCTTGTGGCGGTCGAACATCGCCGGGAAGTCCTGTGTCGGGACCATCGCCCGCCGCCACTCGCGCGACTCGAGCTGGTGCCACTCGCGGAACATCGCCTCCAGCCTGCGGGTGATCGTCCACATCCGCTCGACGTCGGGCCGGACGGCCTCCATCAGCTCGAGGTCCGTGAGCTTGCGGTGGAAGAACAGCAGCCCGAGGCAGCCCCAGTAGTAGATGTTGTTGGCGCTGATCTTCACGTTCATCACCATCGGGTTGTCCCAGAACACGTACTGGTCCTCGTACAGGGTGAGGTGCACCCGGTAGCAGTTCAGGAAGAAGTCGTTATGGGCTGCCGCCCGCTCGGTAATGTCCTCGCCGCTGAGCTCGCGGGTGACCAGATCCGTTGAGAACGTGTTGGAGAAGGCGATGAAGTCCGACCCTGGGGAGTAGAACGGGTCGAGGAACGGCCCCGCCTCACCGACCAGGCACCAGCGATCGCTGCCGGAGAACTCCTGCTGGCATCCGTAGGAGAAGTTCTCGACCTTGAGGAAGTCCTCGATCTGGTCGCGGCGGCCGTCGAGCGACTGGCCGAGCTGCGGCTCGTACTCACGGATCCAGTCGAGCGCCTTTTCGAGCGTGTCCATCCGATCCCACGAGTGGAAGTTCTCGTCGGCAACGATGCCAATCGAGATCGGCCCGGAGGCGAGCGGGATCATCCACACCCAGTAGCCCTTGCCGCAGAGGTGGTTGGTCGAGAACTGCCGCAGCCCCCGCTCCGACATCCGGTTGAAGAAGTCATCGTCGCCGGGGTCGGCCCAGTCTTCGATGTCGAGGCCGCCGGCGAGCCTGAACCAGGCGGAGTTGACCATGTGGCCGTTGGCCTCAAGCAGGCCCAGCTTCCGCTTCAGGATGAACGACCGGCCACTGGCATCGATCAGCCAGCGGGCCTGGATCGTCGACTCCTGGCCCCCGGGGCCGCCGCGGATGATCGTGACCCTGTGGGGATCCCCGACCTCGACGTCCGTGATGAAGCTGCCGGGGAACAGGTCGATTCCGGCCGCGTCGTTCTGCTGGCCGAGATAGTTCTCAAAGCGGCCACGATCGAACTGCCAGCTCGGAACTGGTGCGTGAGCTCGTGGCCCTCGCTCGATCCGCTCAGCGAGGTTGCTGTTGTCTGCAGCCGGGAACCAGAAGCGCAAGCCGCACTTGCGGACCTGCTGCGTCTCCATGTGCTCCATCAGGCCGAGCACTTCGCCGAAGTAGTTGCAGGCGATCTCCTGCGTGGACTCGCCGACCTTGAACGCGGCCTCGGGTGCCGTCCCGGGGCGCTTCTCGGCGATGAAGATGCTCGTTTCGGGGCGGGCATGCTTGAGCTGCAAGCCGAGTGTCAGGCCCGCCAGGCCTCCCCCGAGAATCGCCACGTCGTACCGTCCCGCCGGCTGTCTATCGCTGCTCAAAACCGCCTCCTGTCGCTTGTGCCCGCGCCTGTCGACGCCCCGTGATCAGCCGATGAGTCACCGCAAGAACCCCCTCGCGATGCCGGTCACGCTCAATCATGACTGGCGCCGTGTACGCATGCAAGCGCCGGATCATGGTCGTTCTGCACGGCTCACATTTGTGCTCGGCCAGGTGATAGCGTGCGGCCGCAGTTCCGGGAACCGTTCGGCGACCAATCGGGGCACCACAACGGTCACCGCGTCAAGGGGGCACCATGAAGCAGATCTTGAGAGTCGCGCTCGGCGCCGTGCTCGTCGGCGCAGTCATGCTCGGCGCTCTGGCGACGGGAGTGAGGGCACCAGTCGCCACGGCGAAGTCGGGGAAGGGCGGGACCCAGACGGGCTCGGCGTACGCAGGCTGGATCTACACCGAGGCCAACAATCCGACGCCGAACAAGAACGCCGTCGTGGCGATCCCATACACCGACACCGGCATTCCGGTGGTCGCGCAGGCGAGGCTCTATCCGACCGACGGATCGGGCACGCCACTCGTACTACCCATGCCGAACTCGGTGGGGACGACGGCCGGTGATCACCAGGTGCTCCTCTCACCGGACCACAAGCTCCTGTTCGCCGTCAACCAGGGGTCGAACACGATCACGGTCTTCAACGTCGATTCTGCCAACGGTGCGTTGACCCCTATTTCGGGCTCGCCTTTCTCCTCGTACGGGATGGCCCCGATCGCCCTCGGCTACTCGGGCGGCATCCTCACGGTGGCCAACCACGGCATCATCGCACCGTTCGACCCGTTGGGCTCCTCGCCGCCCGGTCCGTCCGACCTCGTGTCGTTCAAGGTGGGGCCGACGGGCGCCCTGACGAAGGTGTCCTCGACGCCGCCTCATCCCGACGGCGCGATCGACGCAACGATATCTCCGGACGGGAAGACGGTCGTCAGCAGCGGCTTCTACCCGGAGATCGTTCCGGGCGCGTCGTTCCCGACCTTCGGCCCGCAGCTGATCCGGTCGTTCACGCTTTCGCCCAAGGGGGTGCTCAGCCCGGTCGACGCCCTCTCGTTCCCCTCGGACTTCAGCGCCGGGCTGGCCGCAAAGCTCCCGCCGGTCGTCCCGAAGGTGCTGTATCCGCTTCCGATCGGAGTCGCCTTCAACCCGGACCCGGCCAAGAAGTTCGTTTACCTCGACGCCGCGGTCGCCAGTCGGGTGACCGTGTACAACTACAGCGATCCGGCCAAGCTGACGCTGGTCTCCAACGCGATCAACCCTGGGCTCGCCGCCTGCTGGATCGTGGTCAGCAAGGACGGCCGGTTCCTGTACGACAGCAACTCAGCCACCCAGAACATCTCGATCTACTCGATCAGTTCGGACGGTTCGACGCTCAAGCTGATCGGCACCGTGCCGCTGAAATCGAAAGGAACGACCAACTCGCTCGCGCTCGATCCGAGCGGCGGGTGGCTGTACATCCTCGGCAACCACGACGACCCCGACGCGCCCCGGCCCGAGGGAACTCCCCTGTCAGCGAACTATCTCGACGCCTACCGGGTCGATCAGACGACCGGGCTGCTGAAGGAGATCGCCACGGTGAAGCTGCCGGTCCTGGCGACGAATGTGGCGTATGGCCTGGATGTGCTCCCGAGGTAATCGCGCGAACCCGCCAATCAGAGCCTCAGGGGAACGGAATCCCCCCGTGAAAAGAATCACTTCTCAGCCGGCGACCTCGGTGTTAGAGTCGCCGCGTCAGGGGCCATCTACTTCTGCCGGGGGATAAACGAGTTGAGCGCGCAGTCGGATTTGCCGGGGGATGGGACGATGACCGCTCCCGTGCCCGCCAGCGAAACGAAGGTGAAGGTGTGCGGGATCGTCGATCCCGCCGAGCTCGACACCCTCGCAGCGGCCGGGGTTGACTTCGTCGGCCTCTGGTACGGGGTCGCCGGCGGCCCGCACGATCTGCCGCTCGATCGCTGGGTGCAGCTCGCCGCGGCCGCGGTCGAGAAGCCGGCGGCGGTGCTGGTCACGTTCGCCAAGGACGCCGAGCTGCTCGGGCATGCGCTCGCGGCGGCCGAGGCCGGTTGGATCCAGCTCCACGGCTACCAGTCACCCGGGCTCGTGCGCAAGCTGAAGGCGCGGGCGCCGGAGGTCAAGGTGCTGAAGGTTCTGCACGTCAAGGGCGGCGAGTGCCTCGAGGGATCTTTGGTCGGCGCCTACGAGACGGCCGGCGTCGACGCGTTCCTGCTCGACGTCGTCGGCGACGACGGACGCGTCGGCAGCACCGGACAGGCACTCGATCCCGAGGTCGCGACCGCTGTGACGGCGAGCTTCAACCTGCCCTTCCTGATCGCGGGCGGGATCTCCGCGGCCAACCGGGACCGGTATGCCGCACTGGCCGAGCATCCGCGGTTCATGGGCATCGACGTCGATACCAACGCCCGCGGCGCCGACGGCAGGATCAGCGCTGAGCGGGTGGACGCGATCACGCACGCGTGGCGGGCCGATGGCTAGTCGTTTCATCGACACCCTGCTGGCGTCGCCGCTGCCGATCATCATGGAGGTCAAGCGCTCGGACGCCGAGGGCGTGGAGTTGATCGGCGATCGCCCGATCGAGCAGATCGTCTCGGAGTACGTCGCGGCGGGCGCGCCCTGCATCTCGGTCGTCACCGGCCGGTGGTTCGGCGGGGTGGAGGAGATGCTGATCGACGTCGCCGGCATGACCGACCTGCCGCTTCTGCAGAAGGACTTCATCACGCGTGAGAAGCAGGTCGTCCGGGCCAAGGAGATCGGCGCCTCCGCCGTGCTGCTGACCGCACGGATCCTCCCGAGGACGACCTTCCAGCACATGATCGAGACGACGCTCGAACACGAGCTGACGCCGTTCGTCGAGATCGCCGACCACGAGGAGCTCGAAACCGTCGTCCACGCCGAGCAGTGCATCGTGGCGATCAACAACAAGGACATCCGCGCTCAGGAGCGCGGCGCCGGCGACCTGGATCGCAGTCGCTCGCTGCTCGACGCCGTGATCGACTCCGGCACGCCGGTTCCGGCCAGCGCGAGCGCGATCACGGACCCGAGGATCGCCGCCGAACTCGTGAACAGCGGATTCAGGGGACTCCTGATCGGGACTGGCCTGCTCCAGGCCGCCAGCATCCAGGGCTGGATCGACGCGTTCGAGCGCCACCGGAGCACGCTGGCGGCATGAGCACCAAGTCCCTCGCCGCGCATTTCACGGAGCAGGTGCTGCGCGCACCCGACGCCCCGGCGCTGATCTGGGACGGCCAGGCCACGAGCTACGGCGAGTTGGCCGCAATGGCACAGCGGGCCTCCGAGGAACACGACCTTGCCGGTCTCCCGGCGGATCGTCCGGTCGGGATCCGCGCCAAGAAGTCGCCCGAGGCGATCGCCCTGATTCTGGCCTGCCTCCAGGACGGCCTCCCATTTCTGCTGCCGTCGATCGAGCTCGCCGCCGAGACGTTGGCGAAGCTGTTCGCCCAGGCCGGGGTCAGCACCGTCCTGTCGCCGAGCGGTCCACGCAGCGACAGCGCCGCGAGCCTGCGCGCCCTCGTGGAAGCTCCGGAGTCGATCGATGCGCCACCGTCCGAGTGGCCGCCGGTCGGCGGGGCCGACGGCGTGACGTTCATGCTGACGACGTCGGGATCGACCGGGCTGCCGAAGATCGTGCCATTGCGCGCCGAAGGCGTCGACGCTTTCACCGACTGGGCCGCGGAGCAGTTCGGTATCGCCCCCGGCACGGTCGTGGCCAACTACGCACCGCTGAATTTCGACCTCTGCCTGCTCGACATCTGGACCACGCTGAAGCACGGCGGCTGCGTCGTGCTGGTCGATCAGGACCGGGCGACCCAGAGCCCGTACCTCTCGGGGCTGATCCGCGATAAGGGCGTCAACGTGCTACAGGCCGTGCCGATGCTGTACCGCCTGCTGATCGATGTCCACCGTGAGACGGGTGACGTGTTCGAGACGGTCCGCCACGTGATCACCACGGGTGACAAGATGCCCGCGACCTCACTGGCCGAGCTCCCGACGCTGTTCGCGAACGCTCGCTACTACAACATCTACGGGTGCACGGAGACCAACGACAGCTTCATGCACGAGTTCCTGGGGTTGCGGGACGGTCAGGTCCCGGCCAATGTTCCGATCGGCGAACCGCTGCCGGGCGTGATCACCCACGTCCAAGAGGATGGCGAGCTGCTCGTGCGGACGCCGTTCCAGACCCGTGGCTACCTGAAGGCATCGCTGAACCCGGAGCGTTTCACCGAGCTCGACGGGGTTTCCTACTACCGCACCGGCGACATCGTCCGCCGCCAGGACGACGGCAGTCTCACGCTGCAGGGGCGGGCCGACTTCTACGTGAAGGTCCGGGGGGTCCGCGTGTCGACCCAAGTGGTCGAGCAGGCGATCCAGGAGCACCCGGAGGTCGTCGAAGTCGGCGTGGTGGCGATCGAGGACGAGCTCGCGGGCAAGCGCCTGTGCGCCATCGTCCGCAAGGAGCCGGACTCGGCGCTGAACAGCCTGAAATTGCGCCAGCACTGTATGACCAGGCTCGCCCGCACCGAGATGCCGTCGAAGATCACGATCGGGACGGACCCCCTGCCGAAGACATCTACCGGAAAGGTCGATCGCAAAGCGATCACGGCCGAACTAGAGAGGACGCAAAGCTAAATGGATGACGAGACCGTAAAGATCAAGGGCTTCATCGTCGAGGAGTTCATGCCGGACATCTCGGTCGACGAGCTCGAGTCGGACTTCGACCTCCTCACCGGCGGGGTCGTCGACAGCCTCGGCCTGCTGAAGTTCGTCGCCTGGATGGAGGACGAGTTCGACATCACGATCGACGAGTCCGAGCTTGGGCCCGACAGCTTCCGCACAGTCACGGCGATCAAGGAGTTTGTCGACACCGCGCGCGCCGGTGGCTAGCAAGACGCCATCGCCGGCGCTGGCCGCGTTGGTCACGCGCAGCTACCCGATCGCAACCGACGTCTGGGCGGACTTCTGGCAGCGGCTCGCCGCCAAGGAGTTACACCCAGGCGAGGCGCTCGCGGTGCTCTCGTCGCTGACCACTCAGATGCCCGACGGCGCCTCGGTGAGCGCGCTGCTCAGCTCGCTCCGAGCCGGTAACGCGCAGCCGGCGGCGCCGACTCGCACGACGGTCAACATCGTCGGCACTGGCGGCGGACCGAGCACCTTCAACCTTTCGACCGCGTCGGCATTCGTCGCCGCGGCGATGGGCACACGGGTGATCAAGACCGGTTCGCGCGCCTACGCCTCCCGCACCGGCTCAGTCGATCTGCTCGACCGGCTGGGGATCCGGATGGCTGGTAGCTACGAGGAAATTGAGCAGCTGCTCGACACGTTCGGAATCGCCTGCGCCGGGCCGTTCGTCTACCCCAAGGAGCTTCGGCTGCTGGCCCGCCAGGTCCTGCCCTTCGACATGAAGACGGTCGGGCGGTTCTTCAACCTCGTCGGGCCGTTCCTCGCCGCCGTTCCCGTCTCGACGCAGATCACCGGCATCTCGGACCACTCGGTGCTACCGGTCTTCCGCTCGCTCGCGGCCGAGGATCCGACCCGGGACTACTGGCTCTGCTGGAACGACCTGGGGTGCGATGAGCTGCTGAGCGTGACCAACGGTCATGTGTTCGACAGCGCTGCCGACGCTGAGCGGGTGATCGCCCCCGGGGAGCTGGGCCTGACCGACCGGCCGTTCGATGATCTCCTGCCGGTGGCTGAGCTCGACGACACCGTCCCGCACTTCCTCAAACTGATCAGCGGCGACGGTCCGACGGGCGCGATCGAGAGCATCCGCCTCAATGCCGCGGTGCTGGCGATCAACGGCGGCGTCGCCGGCGATTGGGCGGGCGCCCTGACGCTCGCCGAGGAGACGATGACGAGCGGCGAGCCGGCGCGGCTGATCGAACGGATCCGCGCTCACGGGGCCGTGGGAGCGAGGTAGGCCGCGGTGGCGTTCTTCAGCGAGCCCGTCACTGGCCGGCCCGGTCTGGCGCTGTTCCTCAACGCCGGCGACCCGCCGCTCGACACCTTCCGGAAGCTGGTGCTGATGCTCGACGCGGCCAAGGTCGACTGCCTCGAGCTGGCGATCCCGTTCCCCAACTCGGCCACCGACGGGCCGGTGATCCGCGAGTCGGCGAGCCGCGCGCTGGCCGACGGCGTCGATGCCGAGGCCGTACTCGCGTTCATCGCCGGCGTGCGCCCCGAGCTCACGCACCTGAAGATCGCGCTGCTCGCCGACTGGAGCTACTCGATCAAGCGCACGCCGCTGCCCGAGTTCCTGGCCAGCGTGCGCGATGCGGGCGCCGACGGGCTGCTCGTGCACGGACTGCCGCCGCGACTGCGGACCCAGTACTACGACGCCGCTCGCGACGCCGGCCAGCCGATCGTGACCACGTGCTACGCCACCTCCGAGCTCGCTGTGCTCGACGAGGCCGCCGAGCACGGGTCGGCGTACATCTACCTGGTCGCCGCATACGGGCGCAGCGGAACCGTCGGGCCGCCCGACCACGCCGCCCTCGTCCCGGTGATGGAGCGCCTGCGCGCTACCAGCACGGTCCCGATCGCGGTGGGGTTCGGAGTCAAGACACGGGCCCACATCGAGGGCCTCGGCGCGGTCGGGGCCGACGCGGCGATCGTCGGCAGCGAGTGCGTGGCCCGCGTGGCTGCGGCTCAGCTGGCCGGCCAGGATGTGGTCGAAGACTTCAAGGGGCTGCTGGTCGAGTTGGGACACGTTCCGGACTCGGCGGCCGCCAAGCCGGTTCAGTAAACAACCAACAAGGGGTGCAGATCATGCTGATTCGCAAACTCGATGAGGTAAAGACGGTGGAGTGGGGCAACGGGCTGAGCCGCCGGTTTCTGCTCGAATCCGACGGGATGGGCTACACGGTCACCGACACCGTCATCAACGCCGGAACGACGTCGCGCCTGGAGTACAAGAACCACCTCGAGGCCTGCTACTGCATCGAGGGCAGCGGCGCCGTCGTCGAGATGGACGGAACCCGCCACGAAATCGTCCCGGGCACGATCTATGCCCTCGACAAGCACGACATGCACGACCTGATCGCCAATCCCGAGGGTGACATGCGGCTGGTGTGCATGTTCACCCCGGCGCTGACCGGTGACGAGGCGCACCGGCTGACCGAGTCCGGCATCCACTCCTCGGTCTACTAGGACTCTCGATGGCACTGCCCGCCCCCGTCGGCGACTGGAACGACGAGCAGAAGGCGCTACGCAAGGGCCTTGCGAAGTACTACGAGGCCCTCAACGCAGGCGTGCTCGAGGATGATGCCGCCGAGCGGTTCAACCGCGACAAGTGGCAGCTGATCCGCGAATCCGGCGTGATCCGGATCCCGTTCGCCGAGCAGTGGGGCGGGCTTGGCCACGACCCGCTCACGCTCGTCTACGTGCTGGAGGAGCTGGGCTACGGGTGCCGGGACGCTGGGCTCCTGTTCGCACTGGCCACTCAGGTCGTCAGCGCGGCGATCCCGCTGCAGAAGTTCGGCTCAGACGATCTGAAGGAGCGCTACCTGGCGCGGCTGATCGCGGGCGAGATCATCAGCGCCCACGCGATCTCCGAGCCGTCGGCCGGCTCCGACGCGATGGCGATGAGCACGACCGCGACGCCGGACGGCGACGCGTATGTGCTCAACGGAGGCAAGACGTTCATCACCAACGGCCCAATCGCCGATGTGATCACCGTCTACGCCAAGCTCGAGAGCGGCGATGGAGCGTCGGGTATCACCGCCTTCCTCGTGCCCACCGACACGCCCGGATTCCACGTGGGCCCCCCGATCGCCAAGCTCGGGCTCAACACCTGCCCGTTCTGCGAGCTCGAGTTCACCGATTGCCGCGTCCCGGCGGACACCATCGTCGGCAAGCCGGGCGCCGGGTTCTTCATCCTCGAGCACGTCATGAACTGGGAGATCCTCTGCATCTTCATGATGATGGCCGGGGAGATGCAGGAGCGGATGGAGCGGTGCATCGCCCACGTGAAGAAGCGCACGGCGTTCGGCGTTCCGATCGCCTCCAATCAGTACGTCGCGGGCAAGATCGTCGATCAGAAGATCGGGATCGAGACCTCCCGCAAGCATCTGTACGACACGGCCCGCCGGTTCGCCAAGGGACGCAGCGTCACCACCGAGATCTCGATGGCAAAACTGGTCACGAGCGAGGCAAACCTGGCCTCCGCGCTGTCGGCCGTGCAGCTCTTCGGTGGCCGTGGCTACATGCGGGAGTACGGCATGGAGAAGGGGCTGCGCGACGCGATCGGGGCGCCCATCTACTCGGGCACGAACGAGATGCAGCGCGTGCGGATCGCCTCGATGCTGGGCCTCTAAGGAGAGCACTCGATCGAATTCGGCGACCGCCTGATCGAGAACGCTGCCTGGACCTACCCCGAGCCGATCGCGGGCTCGCCTGGCTTCGGCGGCCTGATTGCGTTCTACTGGGACCGCGTGGACCACTGGTTCGAGGAGGACGAGGAGATGTTCGTCCACCCCCGCGATCCGTATCACCGGCTCGACGTCCTGCCCAGCTCGCGGCAGCTGTGGATCTCGCTCGACGGCGAGTTGCTTGCCGAGAGCGCCAGCGCGATCGCGCTGTTCGAGTCGAACCTGCCGACCCGCTGGTACCTGCCGCGCGACGACGTCCACGCGCACCTCGTCCCGGTCGACACCGTCACGCGCTGCGGCTACAAGGGCGCCGCCGCGTACTACTCGGTGCAACTGGCCGCCGGCGGGATCGTCGAGAACCTCGTCTGGTCGTATCCCCAGCCGTTCGACGAGGCGCGGCGGATCGCCGATCGCCTCTGCTTCCTCAACGAGCGGGTCGATATCGAGGTGGACGGCGAGCTCCAGGCACGGCCGGCGACGGCCTATAGCCGCGGCATCCGCTCTGAGGACTAAGAGGTCCCGCTCCTAGATGTCGTGAACGCCGCGGTAGCGGCCGCCGTGGAAGAGCAGCGGCAACCCCTCTGGGTCGTAGCCGATGTCGAGCACTTCGCCAATGAAGATGTGGTGGTCGCCCGACTCGTACTGCGCGTGCAGGGTGCAATCGAGGAATCCGAGGGCGCCCTCAAGGATCGGCGATCCTGTCTCCGCCGTCCGGTGGGGGACCTCCGAAAACGCGTCGCGACCCTTCGGCCGGTCGCGCGAGGCAAAGTACCGAGACAGCGGCTCCTGGTCGGCCGCCAGGACGTTCACGGCAAAACAGCCGTTGGCCGTGATCTGGTTCATCCCCTCCGAGCGGGAGATGATGCAGACCAGGATGAGCGGCGGGTCGAGCGAGAGCGACGAGAACGCGTTGGCCGTCATTCCGTAGGGATGCTGCTCGCCGCGCGTGGTGATCACGGTCACGCCGGTCGCGAAGCTGCCGACCGTCGAGCGGAATTCTTTGCTGCCGAAGCCGGGCACTGTCCGGGTACCCGCTAGCTGCCGGCGAGCTTGTCGAGGCGACCGCGGATAACCTCGTCGAAGTCGACCGACAGGCCGAGCGACCCCGCCACGAGTTCGCGGAACTCCTCCTTCTCGAGGGCGAGGAGCTTGACGTCGGTCCTCGCCTTGACGCTGGCCGACCGGGGCAGGTCGAGCATGATCGCGACCTCGCCGTACAGCGTCCCCGGCTTCAGCGGCGACAGCGATTCGGTCTGTCCATCGACTTCCCGAATCACCTCGGCCTCTCCCTCCAGCAGAATCAGGAACTTGTCTGCCGGTCCTCCCTGGCGAACGATCGTCTGACCGGCGGCGGCGGTGATCGGTTGCAGCGCCGCGGTGACCGTCTCCGCGTCCTGCGTCGGCAGGTTGGCCACAACGCTGAATGCCCGGTCGCGATGGAAATCGGCACCGAACGCGTTCGAGTCGCCGCGCGCCGCGACCGGCGTCGCCCCCCGGTTGTCGATCAGCTGCAGGTCGGTCGGCACGATCCTGAAGAACGAGATGCTCATCGTCGATCCTGGCGACAACGTCGGGAACCGCTGTCCGAACAGATCCGCCACACGGGCAATCTGCTCACCGCTGAGGATCACCTGGCATTCGCCGACGCCCTGCAGGCCCTGCGTCGCGTTGAGGTCTTCGGAATAGTTGTCGATGGCGAAGGAGACGACGGGGTTCTGGTCGATGTGACGCGCGGTGATCGTCCCGGCCCGGCTCCAGAAGTACAGCGTCGGCCCATCGTTCACGTACAGGAAGGTGCTCGCGCGAGGCACGCCGCTCGAGGAGACGGTGGCCAGCGTCAGCGTCCGCTGTCCGCTCAGGTATTCGACGATCTCCGGCGGAACCTCGGCCCCTGGGCCTGCTGAGCTCATCCCACTCTCCTTTGTCCCGTTCAGCGTGTCGGCATCCTACTCCTCGCTGAGCGGCATGAGATTGCGGGCACGGATCGATCGATCCCGTCGATCAGGTGACAGCGGATGGCGCCCTCCACAAGCATCTTCGATGCACACCGCCATCGCGCTGGACGCTACCGGTAGGGTGGGCGCCGTGGCCAAGACAGCATTCATCTTCCCCGGCCAGGGGTCACAGAAAGTCGGGATGGGCGCCGACCTGCTCGCGGCGGCGCCCGAGGTGTTCGACGCATACCTCAGCCAGGCGGACGCGGCCTCGGGGCTGGCGATCCGGAGGCTGTGCCTGGAGGGCCCAATCGAGGAGCTGACCGCGACCGAGGCGGCGCAGCCGGCGCTGTTCGCCACGTCACTGGCGGTGATGGACGTGGCGCGCTCGCAGGGATTGAGGCCCGACTACGTGGCCGGCCACAGCTTGGGCGAGTACACGGCCGCGGTCGTCTCCGGCGCGCTCGACGTCGCGGACGGAATGCGATTGGTGGCCCAGCGCGGGCAGTTGATGGCGGCGATCCAGTCTTCCCGACCGGGGACGATGGCGGCGATCATCGGGCTGCCTGCTGAGCGCGTCAGCGAGCTGTGCGCCGAGGCCTCAGCGGAGGGGCTAGTTGCGCCGGCGAACCAGAACACGCCGCAGCAGATCGTCTGCTCAGGAGAGGAGGCCGGGGTGGTCCGGCTGATCGAGCTGGCCGAGGCGGCGGGCGCCCAGCGCGCGGTGCGCCTGAAGGTAGGAGCGGCGTTCCACTCGAAGCTAATGGAGCCGGTGCAGGCGGACATGGCGGCTGCGATGGGCGACGTGCAGTGGCGCGACCCGGTGATCCCGCTGGTCGGCAACGCGAACGCCGCCGTGAAGCGGACCGCCGACGAGGTGCGCGAGGCGTTGATCGCACAGATCGCCAGCCCTGTGCTGTGGGTCGACAGCGTGCGCACGCTCCGCGCCGAGGGCTGCGACACCTTCCTGGAGCTCGGCTCCGGACGTACGCTGAGCGGGCTGATCCGGCAGATCGACCCTGACGCGGAGACGTTCAGCGCCGACAGCCCGACGAAGCTCGCGAAGTTTGCCGAGCGGGCGGACGGCTGACGGCCGACGCGGTCAGTGCCCGGCCAGCAGCGCGGCCAGGAACAGCGCGAGGATGTGAAACGCCTGATCGATCGCGACACCGAGCGATGGGTTCGCGGCGATGTCCGCACCCTTGACGCGTCGCGCGTAGCCGGCCAGCAGCGTGCCGTCATCCTGGATCAGGTGCGGGATCGCGATCAGCGCGGCAACCCACAGCACGCCCGCGTGGCGGCTGCTCCACAGCCAAACCAACGCCGGCACGAACGCAACCGTGTAGGAGGCGATGTGCGAGAGCAGCGCGCGCCGCTCCTCGGCGGTCCCAGTCAGTCCGCCGTGCTTATGCCTGGCCTGCCACTCGGTCTGGAGCAGATAGTCGCCTACCTGGTGGGAGACGAAGAAAACGGCAAACACCTCGACCCACGGCCTCACTACGCCCCGCTCCCGATGCGCCACACATGGAGAACCTATCGGACGGCCGCCAGGCGGCGCGTGCGCACCGCCGCAGGCGCGGCGGCAGCCGCCGGATCGGCGAGAATATGCGCATGTCCGGCTTCCTGACCGTGAGCCCCTCCGAGACCTCGCCGTCACTTGCCGCGATCGTGTCATCGGTCGATCTGTCGCGAGCTGAGTTTCGCGGCCGGACCTCGCCTGACGGGATGATGACGGTGATCTTCACCGACATCGTCGGCTCGACGGAGCTGATGGAGCGGGTCGGGGAGAGTCGCTGGATCGAGCTGATAGAGGTTCACAACCGGCTGGTGCGCAACTGCGTGGCCGACCGCGGCGGCGACGTGGTGAAATCGCAGGGCGACGGATTCATGATCACATTCGCGAGCGCCACCTCGGCTCTCGGCTGTGGGATCGAGTTGCAGCGGCGTCTAGCGCGTCATCGGGAGCAGAACGCCGGACAACCGCTGTCGACCAGGATCGGCATCCACGCCGGGAACATCTTCCGCACCGAAGGCGACTATCTCGGGCGGGCCGTGGTTCTGGCGGCTCGCATCACCGGCTGCGCGCAGGCCGACGAGATTCTCATCTCAGACGACACGAAGCGCTACACGGAGACGGTGCAGCGCTGGCGTTACGGCCGGACCGAGGATCTGAGGCTGAAGGGCCTCATCGCGACACAGCGCGTCCACGTGCTCGAATGGTCGTGATCGCGGTCAGTCGTCTCACAGCGGCGTCGCCGGGCGGTCGATCTCGGCCTCGCGCGAGAGCGCGCGCAGCTGCTGCTGGTGCTCGGCGCGGATGATGTGGACGACCGCGTTGATCAGCGCGAGATGGGTGAAGGCCTGCGGGAAGTTGCCAAGCTGGCGACCAGTCGTCGCGTCGATCTGCTCCGCGTACAGCGCCAGCGGACTCGCGTGCGAGAGCAGCTTCTCGCACAGCGCTCGAGCGCGCGCGAGCTCACCGATCTCGGCCAGCGCCGACACCAGCCAGAACGAGCAGATCGTGAACGTGCCCTCCTCACCGCTGAAGCCGTCATCAGTCTGATCGACCCGGTAGCGGAGCACGAGACCGCCCTCGGTCAGCTCGTCGGCGATCGCCAGCACGGTGGCCCGAATGCGAGGATCGTCCGGGGGGAGGAAGCGCACCAGCGGCATCAGGAGGATCGAGGCGTCCAGCGCCTCGGTGCCGTAGTACTGCACGAACACGCCGCGGTGATCGACGCCACGTTCGCAGATGTCGGCGTGGATCTCGTCGGCGGCAGCCTGCCAGCGGGCCGCCGTCTCGGCATCCTCGCGTAGCCGGGCCAACCGCGCGCCGCGGTCCGCCGCCACCCAGCACATCAGCTTCGACGAGGTGAAGTGCTTGGGCTCACCACGCACCTCCCAGATCCCGCAGTCGGGGTCGCTCCACGCGCCCAGTGCCGCCTCGACCTGCCGCTTGATCAGCGGCCACAGGCGATCGGGGAGCTGGTCGCGCGAGCGCGTGTGCAGGTAGATCGAGTCGAGCACGGCGCCCCAGACGTCGTGCTGGTGCTGGTCGTACGCGCCGTTGCCGATGCGGACCGGACGGGCCCCGTCGTACCCCGACAGGTGCTCCAGCTCCTGCTCGACAAGCTTGCTCTCGCCCCCGATCCCGTACATCACCTGCAGCCGCCCCTCCTCGGCCTCGGCGATATCCGCGATGAAGAAGAAGAAGTCGTTCGCCTCTTCGTCGAACCCGAGCGTGTACAGCCCCCACAGCATGAACGTCGAATCCCTGATCCAGCTGTAGCGATAGTCCCAGTTGCGGTCTCCGCCCGGGGTCTCGGGCAGCGAGGTCGTCGCGGCAGCGACCATCGCCCCGGACGGCGCATACGTCAAGCCCTTCAGCGTGAGCGCGCTCCGTTGGAGATGTGTCCGCCATGGATGGTCGGGAAACGTGCCGTGCTTGAGCCATTGCTGCCAGTAGCGCCCTGTGGCAGTGATCGAGCGCTCGGCCTCCTCGTAGCTCGTGGGTAGCGGATGCGAGGACCAGCCGAGCGCGACGAAGCCGACGTCGCCCTCGCGCATCGTGGTCCGGGCCCGCGCCCGCGGTCCTTCGAAGCCGAGACGCAGGTCGGTGACGAGCCGCAACTGGAGGTCCATGCCCTCTGAGCAGGCCACCGCCGCGCCGTAGCCGGCGCCGACGTAGTCCCAATCGGCTGCGAGCCCGCCGTAGTCGAACGCCGGCTCGCAGTCGAGCTTGATCTCCGCCGAGCCCTCCACGCAGTGGATCAGCCGCAGCAGCACGTGGTCGGCGTCATGGTCGGTCGGTGAGCGGCGATGGCTGTGGGAGCGTTCGTTGTCGTGATGCCACGGCCCGATGCACAGCGCGTCGCGAACGATCACCCAGCCCATTCGCGTCTCCCAGCTTGTCTCCAGCACCATCGTGCCGGGGATGTAGCGCCGCCCTGCCGGCACGTTGACGTCGGCCGGTGCAACGCGGAAGCTGCCGGCGTCACGATCGAGGATCGCGCCGAAGACGCTCGGCGAGTCCATCCGGGGCAGGCACAGCCATTCCACGTTGCCGTTCGGAGCGATCAGGGCAGTCGTCTCGCAGTCCGACAGGAACGCGTAGTCGCCAATCGGTGGGAACGAGCTGATCCGCATCCCCTCGTCAAAAGCCCCCAGCATCCAGGGGCGATTGTGGAGCGATCGACAAGACGTGTCAAGGTATGCTGCGGCCGCAAGGGAGAAGCAAGGCTTAGTCGTGGAGACCCCGATTCAGCTCACCTCGATCGACGTGATCGCCTCCGCGCTCGAGCCGGTGGGCCCCGTACTTGGTCGTCCCAGCTCACCCGACGGTGCCGTCGCGCTCATGCTCAGCGACATCGCGGACGCCGGCAATGCGGCCGCGCAGCTCGGACCCGAACGCTGGGAGCAACTGCTCGCCGACCACCACCTGCTGGTGGCCCAGCTGGTCTCTCGCCACGATGGTCAGGTGGTCAAGTTCGAGCACGACGGTTTCCTCGCCTCCTTCAACAGCGCCCATGCGAGTCTGCACGCCGCGCTGGAGCTGCAGCGGACGTTCGGCGGGACCCGCGAGCTGGAGGCGCTGGCCGTCCGCATCGGCGTGCACGCCGGCTTCGTGATCGCGAACCCGGATCAGCTGCTCGGCCGTAACGTCGTGCTGGCCGCCCGGATCGCCGCCCAGGCGAAGGGCGGCGAGATCCTCGTCTCCTCGGCGCTGAAGCGCTATGCCGAGACCGATCCGCGCTTCTGCTTTGAGCCGCGGGGCGAGTTTCACTTCAAGGGAATGCTCGGCGAACACGAGGTGTTCGCGGTGACCCCGGCCTCGTGACGCTAGGCGGCTGTGGCCAGCAGGCGCGCGTATTCGCCAGCGGTGGCTGGTCGCTGATCGGGCGCCTTGGCCAGCGCCGTAAGCAAGCGCGCGCAGAACTCCCCCGAGAGCTCGGGACGGAACTGCCGCAGATCCGGCGGCTCGTCCTGGAGATGGGCCCACAAGATCCGCATCCCCTGGGCGTCGGCGAACGGCGTCCGCCCGGACAGCGACTCGTACATCACACAGCCGAGCGCGTAGGTGTCGCTAGCGGCCCCGACCGTCTCGCCGCGGATCTGCTCGGGGGCCATGTAGTCCATCGACCCGAGCGCCTGCCCGGGCAGCGTCAGCACGCTCCCCTGCGTGTCCTTGGCCAGGCCGAAGTCGGTGATGTACGCCGTGCCGCCGCCGTCGAGCATGATGTTGCCCGGCTTTACGTCGCGATGGACCATGCCGGCCGCCCACAGGGCCTCGAGCCCCGCCGCAACGTCGCCGCAGATCCGTACCGCGGTCGCCCGGTCCAGCGGCCCGTCGCGCTTGAGCAGCTGCTCCAGGGACAAGCCGTCGACAAACCGCTGCGCCATGTACGGCATACCGTTGTGCTCCCCGGTGTCCAGCACCGGGACGACATTCGGGTGAATGACCGACTGCGCGATCCGCGCCTCGCGATGGAAGCGACGCCGGAACGTCTCGTCGCGGGCGTAGTCCTCCTTGACCAGCTTGATGGCGACATCGACGCCGTCCGCCCCACACGCCCGGTACACGCGTCCCATCCCGCCAACGCCAAGTAGCTCGATGATCGAGTACTCGCCGATGCGTGTGCCGATGGCGGGGTCCGATGGAGTGGATTCGTGCATGAGATCGTCGGCCGAGGCGTCCGATATGATCACTCGCCCTCAGCGGAGTCTAGGAGATCTTTCATCCGCAATCGAACAGCTCATCGGGTCCGGGCCGCGAGCGCATGTGTTTTCGCAATACTCGGCATAACGGTCGTCGCAGCGGGCGGCTCGGCGAGCGCGCAGCCTGCGGTCGCGCCGCCCGTGAACGACAACTACCTCAACTCGCTCGAGCTGAACGCGCCGAACACGAAGCTGAACGCCACCGAGACGCTGAAGGACGTACGCGACACGACCGGCGCGACCGTCCAGACCAACATCTTCAACCCGTGCGGACTCGCCAGCTGCCCGAGCGGCCCGGCGGAGGTGACCTCGTGTCAGGGCGTCAGCTACGGCGCCACGGTCTGGTACGACTTCTACCCGCAGGCCAACGGCGTTGTCGGCATCCGTACCTCAGGGTTCGACAACGTCATCGCCCTGTACCAGTTCAATGCGAGGTCGCTGGTCCCGGACACGGCCTCCAGTCAGTGCGTCCACCAGGGCGACTTCCCCTCCGAGCAGCTCAGCGCCAAGGTCGTCAAGGGCGCCGCTTACACGTTCCAGATCGGTGGCGTGGTCGGCGCGGATGGCGTCGCCGCGACCGGCCAGCTGGAGCTGCTGTTCGACTACTTGGTGACCAAAACCCCGCGGCTGCAGGCCAACACCACGCTCACGGCGCGCGCCACCAGCAGCGGGATCTCGGTCATCGGGCTGAGCGTCAGCTCCGGCCACCGCGGCGCCCGCGTGACGGTCTCGTGCGGCCGTGCCTGCCGCTCCCAGAACCGGCGGATTCCCGCTCACGGCTCGACCACGGTCGCGTTCTCGCGGCTCGCCGGGGTCGGATTGCCCGCCGGCACCAAGCTGCAGATCCGGGTCACTGCGCCGCACACGATCGGCTCCTTCACCCAGTACACGGTGCAGACCGGGAACTTCACCAAGCAGACCCGCTGCATGGAGCCGGGTTCGACCAGGCCTCGACGCACATGCAGCTGACGCTCCGCTCCCCCGCCGGCATCGCCTCCGCGCTCGTCGCGATCGTCGCCCTGTTCGTCGTCGCGCTGCTTGTGGGCCACGCCACGGCGACGAGCAGCCCGAGCGCCTCAGGCGCGCCGGTGTCGTTCAGGCCGTTGGCGGCAGCGATACCGACGATCGCCGCGCCGCCGGCGACGGCTGCGCTGCCGGCGCTGCGTCATAAGCCGAAGCCGAAGCCGAAGCCGACGCGAACGCGCACCACCTCGACAGCCAGCGTGCCGCCCCCGGCGGCCACGTCCTCGTCGCCGGTCACGCCGGTCACGCCAGTCACGCCGGTCGCGCCCGCGTCCTCCGGTGGTGGTGGCGGCGGTGGCGGCGGCGGATCCAGCGGCGTCATCATCAGCAAGTAGCTGAAACGGTGCTACCGCAGGGCACGATCGTGGCCGGCTACCGCGTCGACGGAACGCTTGGCGAGGGCGGCATGGGAACCGTGTACCGCGCCACCCAGCTGTCGCTGAACCGCGTTGTCGCCCTGAAGCTGCTGGCGCAGGAGCTGAGCGACGACCAGGGGTTCCGGACGCGCTTCGAGCGCGAGGGCCAGCTGCAGGCCGCGCTCGACCACCGGCACATTGTTCCCGTGTACGAGGCCGGTCAGACCGAGCACGGGCTGTTCCTGGCGATGCGGCTGATCAACGGCCCGACGCTGAAGCAGCTGATCCAGAACGGCCAACTCGACACGCGCCGCACGCTGCGGATCCTCGCCCAGGTCGCGAACGCGCTCGACGAAGCACACTCCGCCGGGCTGATTCATCGCGACATCAAGCCGCAGAACATCCTGATCGACAAGGACGACCACGCCTACCTCTGCGACTTCGGCCTGATCAAGAGCCCCGACGATGCCGAGTCGCTGACGGGCACCGGGCAGTTCCTCGGGACGATCGACTACGTCTCGCCCGAGCAGATCCAGGGTGAACCGGCCACCGCCGCCAGCGACTGCTACTCACTCACCGCGGTCCTGTACGAGTGCCTCACGGGCCAGGTCCCGTTTCTGCGGACGACTGAGGCTGCGACCGTGCACGCCCACATCGTCGATCCGCCGCCGAAGCCGACCGAGCTACAGCCGGGGCTCCCCGTGGCGATCGACGGGGTGATCGCCGCCGGGATGGCGAAGGATCCGGCCGCGCGGCCGGGCTCGGCCAGCGCGCTGATCCGGGCGGCTTCGGCCGGGCTGGCCGGCGCCAGCCCGTCGGCTCAGCCGACACGCCTCACCGCCACGGGCGATGACGGCGGCGCGCAGGGCACTCGGCTGGCCGGTATCGCGCCTGCCGAGGTCACTCGCGCCTCCGCCGCGGCGACGCCTTCCGCTGCCCCAACCGCCCTCTCCGCTGCACCAACCGCTCCCCCGGTTGCGGCGGGCCCCGCCGAGCCCGCGTCGCAGCGCCGTGCCGGCGGTGCATGGCCGGTCGCGCTCGCGCTCGCGCTTGCCGTCGCCGCCGTCGCTGCCGGCGTGCTGGTCGGCCACTCCAGCAAGAAGCAGCGCGTCGAGACGCCGCTGGCCAGCAGCGCCGCGGCCGGACACCTGCGGCTGCGGTACCCGTCGGCCTGGCAGCTCAGCACAAACCCACCAACCCTGCCCGGGACGAGCTTCAGCAGCCCGATCGTCTTGAGCTCGGCTGCTGGCACGGTGGACGCCGGAGAGGTCACCAACGGCGGCGGCCCGTCGCTCCTGTCGCCAGGCTTGCGCGACGTCGGCACCGGCGGACCGCCAACCGGACAGCCGGTCAAGCTCGGCACGACCGCCGCCCTGCGGTATGGGCCGCTGCACCTGCGTGGCACGACGGGCACCGTCACGGTGTACGCCGCTCCGACCTCGGCGGGCGTCGCCACCGTCGCCTGCACAGCGGGGACGGGCACGTCCGGGGATTTCGCCACCGCCTGCGGGCGTGTGGCAGCAACGCTGCAGCTGATCGGCGCTACCGCCTACCCGCTCGGCCCGATGCCCGCATACGCGCGTGGACTGGCGGCAACGCTGACG
>DASZLC010000089.1:0-5870 GCA_035552615.1 Solirubrobacteraceae bacterium | reverse complement strand
GCGCTGGCGGGGATCACGCTGCCGAACGACCCCAGCGTGGCCCTCCACGAGGCGCTGGGCTTCACGCCGCTCGCCGTCTACCGGCGGATCGGCTTCAAGGCCGGCGCCTGGCGCGACGTCGGCTGGTGGGAGCGCCCGCTCATAGATCTGCCCGCCGCCGCCGACCTGCAGCCCACCGCCTCCCCGCCCGAGCCCGGACCACCGATCCGCCTCCAGAGCTGAGCCGGCGACCCGGGTCACGCACGGGCGGGCGTAGTGCCAGCAGAACGGCTTCATCGCCGCGGACGCTAGCCCGCCGGATCGCCGGCGGCCGGCAGCTCGATCGTGAAGGTCGACTCGTCGACCGACGTGCTGCCTCCGTGCCGCTCGGCGATCGCCGCGACGATCGACAGCCCCAGCCCCGACCCGGTCCGCTCGCCGGTCTGGGGCCCGCGCCAGAACCGTTCAAAGATCCGCTCGCGCGACGCTGGGTCGGGCCCCGGCCCCTCGTCGGTGACGCTCACGCGGACCCGCGATCGGTCGCCCCTCACCGTCACCGTCACCCGCCCGGCACCGTGGCTGAGGCCGTTCTCGATGAGGTTGCGCAGCGCCCGCCCGAGGGCCTCCTCCTCCCCGATCACGACACCCGGCCCACCCGAAAACACGATCCGCTCGTCCCCCATCTCGCTCGCCACGCGCGCCGCCAGCCGCGCCAGGTCGACCCGATCGGCGGCGACGGCCCGCTCGGCGGCCCGCTCCAGCACGAGCAGATCGTCGACCAGCCGCGTCAGGCGCGCGGCATCGCGCTGCAGATCCGCGAGCACCTCGGCGTCGGCGCCGTGACGCGCGGCGTACTCGATGTTGCCGCTCAGCGCCGTCACCGGCGTGCGCAGCTCGTGGGAGGCGTCGGCCAGGAACCGGCGCTCGGCGTTCCGCGCCCGGTCCAGAGCGGACAGCATCCGGTTCAGCACCCCGGTGAGCTGCCCGATCTCGTCGGTGGCGCCCGCCGCGGGCAGCCGCTGGGCCGGATCGGCCGTCCGCTCGATCTCCTGGGCCGCCACCGCCAGCTCGCGCAGCGGCCGCAGCCCGCGACGGCTGAGCGCGGCCGCCACCAGCACGGCCAGCAGCGCGACGACCGCGCCGGTGATCGCGACAGCGGTCCCGAGCCGGCGCTGCGTCGTCGCGATATCGCCCGTCGCGGAGGCGACCAGCACCGCCCCGCCCGCCGCGGGTCCGCCGGCGTCCGGCACCGGGGCGGCGAACATCCGGAACGCCCGCCCGGCGATCGACACGTCGGCAAAGCCGGCCCGGCCGCGACGCAGCGCGGCGCCGGCGGCCCGGCCAGGCGGGATCAGCGCGGCGCCGAGGTTCAGCGAGCGCGCCAGCAGCCGCCCGTGAGCGTCGATCACCTCGACCGATATCTCCCGTCCCGACACCGGGCTCTCCAGCGCCCCCGGGGCGTCGAGCACGGCTGGGTCCGAGACGGCCAGCTCGGCGACGCTCTGCGCCCGCTGGCGCAGGCTGGAATCGAGCGTGCTGTTCAGCTGGCGCCCCACGAGCACGACCGTGGCCACCGCAAACAGCGCGATCGCGGCGACGATCGCCCCGCCGGCCGCGAGCACCAGCCGGGCGCGCAACGTGCGCGGCAGACGGCCCATGCCACCTCACCTAGAGCGGCCGGGGCTCACGCCCGCAGCGTGAACCCGGCGCCTCGCACGGTCCGGATCAGCGGCGGCTCGCCGAGCTTCTGGCGCAGCCGCGTGACGTACCGGTCAACGACGTTCGGCGCGGCCGCCCCGCCCCAGATGACATCGATCGCGTGCGAACGGCTGACCGTGCGCCCGGCCGCGCGCAGCAGCAGCTCCATCAGCGCCACCTCGCGGCCGGTCAGCTCGATCGCTCTCCCCGACCGTGTCGCGGTCCGCGCCTCCGTGTCGACGGTCAGGTCGGCGTAGGACAGGAGGGAGCCGGGCTCGGCGCCGCGCCGCGTCAGCGCGCGCACCCGCGCGACCAGCTCCTGCACGGCGAACGGCTTCACCAGGTAATCGTCGGCCCCCGCCTCCAGCCCGGCCACCCGATCGGGCACGGCGTCGCGCGCCGTCAGCATCAGGATCGGCGTCGGCAGTCCTTTGTCGCGCAGCCGCCGGCACACGGCGATCCCGTCGAGGACGGGCAGGCCGACGTCGAGCACGATCACGTCGGGGGCGCAGCGCTCGGTCTCGACCAGCGCGCTGCCGCCGTCGGCGGCCAGCGTCACCTCGAAGCCCTCGGCGGCCAGCGTCCGCTGGAGCATCCGGCGCAGCGGCGGGTCGTCGTCGACGACCAGCACGCGCTCAGCCGCCGGCGACATCGCGGCGCAGGAACACGAGGAAGGCGGCCAGCAGCGACGGGACGCCGTACAACGCGCACACCCAGACGGCGCGGATGATCGGGTCCCAATCGATCGGCGTGCGCAGCAGCCCCTGCCAGGCGCTGAACTGCGTGCTGAGCAGGTACGGCTGCAGCCCGCCGAGCCCGGGCAGGATCCCGATCAGCTGGAACAGCAACGAGATCATCAGCGTGCCGACGACGGCGGCGGCGCTGTTACGCGTAATGGTGGACAGCAGCAGGCCGATGCAGACGATCGCCGCGATCGGGATCAGGTACACGAGCAGGCTGACGTACACCAGCTCCAGCGCCTTCGGCGCCGAGACGATCGTCCCCGAGAGGCTCTGCAGCGGGTTGAAGCCGGATTGCAAGCTCCCGGCGACGACGGCCACCGTCCCGCACAGCAGGATCGCCACAACCGCGTACGTGGCGGCGGCCAGCGTCTTGCCGGTGAAGATCTGCCCGCGCTCCAGCGACCGGGTGAGGACGGTCTTCAGCGTCCCGTTGTGATCCTCGGAGGCGAAGATGTCGCCGGCGACGAGCGCCGTGATCAGCGGGAACAGCCAGACGGCGCCGAACAGCAGGATCACCAGCGGCACGGCCAGACCGCTGCGGTTCAGATACGACGAGAAGGCGAAGTCACCGCCGTGACGGCTATGGCGAAAGTGCACGGCGAACACGAACAGGATCGGGACCACGATGGCCGCGCCGAGGCCGAGGTAGGTCCGCTTCTGGTAGCGGAGCTTGAACAGCTCCCAGCGGTAGACGGTGGCGACCCCAGGATTCACGACGGCACCCCCACGGCCGCGCCGCTGTTGCCATCCCCGGCCGCCGCCCCGCCCTCGGTCAACGAGAAGAACAGGTTCTCCAGCGTCTGCGTCTCGGGCACGAGCGAGCGGATCAGCGCTCCCGACTCGACGAGCGCCTGCGAGAGCACGGCCACGGCCTCCTCGGCGCCGGTGAAGGCAATCCCGTCCCCCGTCAACTGTGCGTCCTCGATCCCGGGCTGGGCCCGGCACACCGCCAGCGCCCGGGCGTCGTCGGTCGTACGCACCCGGTAGGAGGTGCCCGCGCCGCGCTTCAGGTCCGCGATCTCCCCCTCGTAGACGACCGAGCCGGTGCGGACGATCGCCACCCGGTTGCAGACCTCCTCCACCTCGATCATCAGGTGGCTGGACAGGAGCACCGTCATCCCACGATCGGCCAGGCGGCGGATCAGCAGGCGCATGTCACGCATGCCGGCCGGGTCGAGGCCCGTCGCGGGCTCGTCGAGCAGCAGCAGCTTCGGCGCGCGCAGCAGCGCCGCGGCGATCCCGAGCCGTTGACGCATTCCGTGCGAGTAGCCCCCGACGCGGTCCTTGGCGCGGTCGGCGAGGTCGACAGCGTCGAGCGCGACGTCGATCCGGGTGCGCGCGTCGCCGCCGTCGAAGGCGGCGAGCAGCTCCAGGTTCTTGCGCCCGGTGAGGTACGGGTAGAAGGCGGGGGCTTCGACGAATCCGGCGACGCCGTCGAGCGCCTTCACGGTGAGCATCGGGTCACGCCCGAACAGCCGCACGAAGCCGGCCGTCGGGCGGATCAGCCCGAGCATCATCCGCAACGACGTCGTCTTGCCGGCGCCGTTCGGGCCGAGGTACCCGTAGACGTCGCCGGCGTTCACCGTGAGATCGACGCCCGCGACCGCGGTCAAGTCGCCGTAGCGCTTGACCAGACCGCGAACCTCGAGCGGCGGCGCGTCCGTCACAGAGCTTTCACGATGTCCGTGGCGGCGGTCTCGGCGGCCGTCGGCGGCACCGATCCGATCACCGTATAGCTGACGCCCGCGCGCGTGAACATGATCATCGTGCCGAGCGCGGTGTCGAGCTCGCGGGCGGTGATCCCATCGATCGACACCGTCGGCAGGCTCAGACCATTGTGGCCACTGGAGCTCGCGCCGATTGTCGCCGTCCCGTCGGCCGGGCGCTCGATCACGGCAATGCCGCCGACGCCCTGCCCGTAGGTCACGAGCGCGCCGGCCTTGCCGCCCCAGTCGAGCTTCGCCACGGTCTGCCGCGGCAGCCCGGCGGCGGTGCTGGGCGCGGCCAGCGTGAACGGCAGCGCTGCGATCACCGACGCGAGCCCGGTGATGAGCTTGTGGCCGGTGTGCTGACCGGTGGCGTTCGCGGTCGTCGGGGTGTCGATCTTCACGATCTTGTCGCCGGCCGGCGGCGTGACGGCGAACACCGACGGCGCGACCGTGCCGAACGAGACGCCGGTCGCCTTCAGCTCCAGCACCGGGCTCGTGTCGCCTGACGCGTAGACGGCGAGGTCGAGCGGCACGCCGCGGGCGGCGTCGAAGGCCAGCTGGGCGGCGCCGAGCAGGCCGCCGTCGTGCTTCGGCGAGACCCGCACCGTGTACGTCGGCTGACCGGCGGTGTCGGTGGGGACGGCACCACCGAGGTCGAGATGACCCGCCAGCTTGGTCAGGTCGGTCTGGATCTGCGTCAGCGACGGGATCGTGTCCTGGGCGGCGGGCGCGTGATCGGAGTGTGACTGCGCGGGGAGCGTGCCCTCGTAGACCGTGTTCGAGCTCGGGTCGGAGATCCAGAACGAGTTCCCGTTCACCAGCACCTGGGCGTCGCCGTTGTCGGACTGCAGCTCCAGCCGCAGCTGGTGCGTGGCCGGCGAGTACCACAGCCGGCCGCCCGCCCCCTGCAGGATCGGGTCGGTCCCCTGTAGGTTCGACGCGTCGATCAGGTGGTTGGTGAAGGTGATGTTGGCGCTGATCCCGGTGATCTTCGGTGCCGACAGGCCGTCGTGGATTGCTTCGGCCAGCGACGCCGGCTGGGGCACAGGACCGCTGCCCGCGGCGGCAACGGCGATCGCCGTGCCACCACCGATGACGACCAGCACGCCGGCGAGTATGGCCAGTAGTCGACGCGTTGGGGCTGTACGCAGGAACTTCATCTCGCAACCACCTTTACTCGGGTCCGTAGACCACGGTAGGCGCTCGGCTTGAAAACACTCTGACAGGTTGGACCGCTCGGTCATCCAGTATCCGTCGACCGAAACGCCTGCTGGGGCCGAGGATCGCGGTGTGCAACGATCTTTATATGGCCGTCGACACGACCGTGGCAGGCGCCCCACACACTCTTCCAACGGCGGGCCCGACACGGCTGCCCCCCGGCCCGCGCTTGCCCCGGGCGGTGCAGACACTCGGCTTTCTGTTCGGCGGCCCGCGCTTCCTGGAGGCGTGCCGGCGGCGCTACGGCGGCGCCGTGTACATGCGCACGCTGTTCGACAACGGCTTCGTGATGCTGTTCGACCCGGCGCTCGTCAAGCAGGTGTTTACATCCCCACCCACCCCGCACACACAGCTGAACGCGGGCGAGGCGAACGCCCTGCTCGGGCCGATCCTCGGCGAACGCTCGGTGCTGGTGCTCGACGGCGCCGAGCACCTGCGCCATCGCAAGCTGATGCTGCCACCGTTCCACGGGGCGCGGATGAAGCTCTACGAGGACGTCGTGCGCGAGGCGGCCGACGCCGAG
>DASZLC010000088.1:0-34483 GCA_035552615.1 Solirubrobacteraceae bacterium | reverse complement strand
CAGGGCCAGACCGTCCGGGTTGGCGGCTGCGCGGCAGCAACGACGACGCTGAAGCTGTCGGTGCCGGTGGGCGAGAGCTTCACCGGCGTCGTGGTCGACGGCAAGCGGTACGCGGCTCACGGGTCGAGCGTGCGGATGCGGGTGGTCCTCGGCGGCGCGGCCGGCGCGGTCCGCGTCCGGATCGTGGAGCACATCCGGGTGCGTGGGCACGCCGAGGCGGTCCGCTTCACGCGCGTGTACCGCCACTGCTGAGTCTCCGCGGGGGGCGGCCGGGGTATGGGACGCCCTTTTGCTGGAGAGGGGGTGGCAGGGGCCCGCCCAGCGCGACCTGGGCGGCTCACCGTGAAATTGAGGGCGTCGCAAAACTTTTGGCCGTTGGTGTCTGGTGCCAACCGGTCTTCTGCACCGCGGGTACCGGGGGTCGCGCGGCTCGTTCGGGCCTGGGCCGCTTCGGTGGTGACGGAATTGCTGGGGAAGGGGTCGGTCAGTGCGGGCGTTTAGCACGAAGAAATAACCGATTCGGGCCAAACGGGCCGGGTGCGAACGGATCTTCGCGTCGATGCGTCGACCGGGCGCGGTTCGCTCCCGACCTGGGCGGCTGACTATGCGTGTGTGCTGCGAGCGCGCTTGAGGGTGACGTTTCCGCCGGATAGCGGCGGAAACGTACAGGTGAGCGCCCTCGGACGCGCGCGGCCACACTAGGCGCGGAAAGTGGCGGTATTCGCGAGGAACTGCGTGGTCAACACGCCCCCCCAGCAGTCGTTGTGCTGGTACCGCGGTCGCCGTCACAGGACACACCAGGCAGACGCGCAACCGCGTGAGAGCGTCGACGGCGGGAGCGATCGCGAGCAGCGGCACCGCAGGCGGTCTCAGATTGAGCGGGCAGGGGATCACGACTGCCGTAACAGCCGTATGGCGTCTCGCACTAACAGAACCCGGTCGGGCACCATTTTGCGAGATCCTCAATTCTCAAGGTCAGCCGCCCAGGTCGACTCATCGCCCGATGATCTGGTTCGGGATCCGGCCCGACCCCCTTCCCCGCCAAACCCACGCCACCCGGCCACGATCCGAAGCAACGCGGACTACCCTTGCCCGGGAATGAGCTGCATCGTGATCAAGCTGGGATCGAGCATCGTCGCCGACGAACACGGCGCCGTGCGCCGCGAGCTGCTCGGACGGATCTGCGACGAGGTGGCGGCGCTCCATCGCTCCGGGCGGCCGGTGATCGTGGTCACGAGCGGCGCGATCGCGCGGGGGATGGGGGCGATGGAGATGACGATCCGCCCGCGGGCGATCGACGAGCTGCAGGCGGCCAGCGCGGTCGGCCAGGGAAAGCTGTACCAGGTGTACGACGAGCTGCTGATGGAACGGGGGATCCCGACCGCCCAGGTGCTGTTGACGTTCTTCGACATGAGCGCGCGGACGCACTACCTGAACGCGCGCCAGACGCTGCGCAAGCTGCTCGACTGGCGCGTCGTGCCCGTGATCAACGAGAACGACACGACGACGACCGACGAGATCTCGTTCGGCAACAACGACTTCCTCGCCGCCCAAGTGGCGATCCTGCTTGGCGCCGAGCTGCTGCTGCTGCTGACCGACGCCGGCGGGGTGTACACCGCCGATCCGCGCCACGACCCGGGCGCCGAGCTGATCGCCGAGGTGCGCGAGTTCGAGACCTTGCAGCAGTACGACATCGGCCACGCTACCTCGCCGCTGGGCTCCGGCGGGATGCGCTCGAAGGTCGTCGCCGCCGAGATGGCGACCGCCGCGGGCATTCCGACGGTGATCGCCGGCGGTCTGCAGCCCGGGGTGATCGCCGCCGCATCCGGGACCGCCGGCCCGGGCGCCGCTGCGCCGGGCACGCGCTTCCCGGCCCGCAGCGAGAGGTACTCCAGTTTCAAGCTGTGGCTGAAGTACGCCAAGCCGGTCCGGGGGCGGGTGCTCGTCGACGCCGGCGCCGCGCGAGCCCTGCGGGAGGGCGGGACGAGCCTGCTCCCGGTCGGCGTCGTCGGCGTCACGGGGTCGTTCGACGCCGGGGATGCCGTGGAGGTCGCCCACGCCGAGCAGACGGTCGGCAAGGGCATCTGCAACTACTCCTCGGCCGAGCTGCTGCGCGTGCGCGGGCTGCAGTCCATCGCCGTGCACGAGCTGCTCCCGCTGGCCAGCGACGAAGCCGTCCACCGCGACTACTTCGTCCTTGCGTAACCTATAAAACCGATGGCCACCACTGCCGTATCCGTCGCCGACGTCTGCGCGCAGGCCGAGCGCGCCTCGCGTGTGCTGGCCACGCTCTCCTCCGACGTCAAGAGCGCCGCGCTGCACGCCGTCGCTGACGCGTTGCTCGACCATGCCGTCGAGATCCTGGAGGCGAACGAGCTGGACCTCGACGCCGGGCGCGCCAGCGGGCTCTCCGACACCCTGCTCGACCGGCTCGCGTTGAACCCGGGACGGCTGGAGACGATCGCCTCGCAGGTCCGCGATATCGCCGCGCTGCCTGACCCCGTCGGCGAGGTGATCGATGGCGGCCGCCTGCGCAGCGGGCTCGACATCCGCAAGGTCCGGGTGCCGCTCGGCGTGATCGCCGTCGTCTACGAGGCCCGCCCGAACGTGACGATCGACGCCGCCGCTCTGTGCCTGAAGTCCGGCAACGCGATCGTGCTACGCGGCTCCTCGGCGGCCGCGCATTCCAACGCGATCCTGGCGGCGATCGCCGACGAGGCGATCACACGCGCCGGGCTGCCCGCCGGCGCGCTGTCATTGGTGGCCGGTGGCGGGCACGAGGAGCTTCAGCAGCTGGCCACGCAGACGGGGCTGGTCGACCTGATCATCCCGCGCGGCGGCGAGGGGCTGAAGGCGGCGCTGAAGGGCGTGGCCACCGTGCCCGTGATCTACGCCGCGTCGGGCAACTGCCACGTGGTCGTCGACGCCGGCGCCGATCTCGACGACGCGCTGGCGATCGTCCTGAACGCCAAGACCCAGAGGCCGAGCGTCTGCAACGCGGCCGAGACGCTGCTGGTGCACAGCGCTGTGGCGGCCGAGTTCGTGCCGCGCGCCGCGCGGGCGCTGCACGAGGCCGGCGTGACGCTGCACGCAGACGGTCGCGCCCGCGCGCTCATCAAGGGGACGCCGGTCATCGATGCGACCGAGGCCGACTGGGCCGAGGAATACCTGTCGCTCGACATCGCCATCGGGATCGTTGACTCCGTGCAGGAGGCGATCGTGCACGTCAACCGGTACGGCTCGGGGCACTCGGAGGCGATCGTCACCCTCGACACGGCGTCCGCCCGCACCTTCCAACTGGGCGTCGACGCCGCGTGCGTGTATGTGAACGCGTCGACGCGGTTCACCGATGGGGGCGAATTTGGGATGGGGGCGGAGATCGGCAACTCGACCCAGAAGCTCCACGCCCGCGGCCCGATCGGTCTGCGCGAGCTGTGCTCGTTCAAGTACCTGGTTGAGGGCGCGGGCACCGTCCGCGCCTGAGCCGTACGCCCCAGCGCCGTGCGCATCGGAATCCTTGGCGGGACGTTCAATCCGCCGCACCTCGGTCACCTGATCTGCGCTCAGGAGGCGTACCTGCAGCTGTCGCTCGACCGCGTCCTGCTGATTCCGGCGGGCATCCCGCCTCACAAGCCGCTCGACGAGGAGCCGGGCCCCGAGCACCGGCTGGAGCTGTGCCGGCTGGCCGTGTCAGGCGATCCGCACATGGAGGTGTGCGCCGTGGAGGTGGAGCGACCGGGACCGTCATACACGGTCGATACGCTTGAGGAACTGCACGAGCGCATGCCCGATAGCGAGTTGTTCCTGATCGTCGGTGGCGACGTGGCGGCGAGCCTGCCGTCCTGGCGCTCACCGGAGCGGGTACTGTCGCTGGCGACGCTGGCCGTGGCCAAGCGTCGCGGGACGGCGCAGGCGGCGGTCCGGCGTGCGCTGTCGGGGCTCCCCGGCGGCGGGCAGGCCCAGTCCTTCCGCATGCCCCGGATCGGGATCTCCTCGACGGAGATCCGCCGCCGCGTGCGGGCAGGGCAACCGCTCCGGTACCTCGTTCCCGACGAGGTGGCGGCCTACATCAAAGAACACCACCTGTACGGAGGTACACCCGCGTGATCACATCCGAAGAACTCGCCATCGCGATTGCGGAGTACGCCGGGGGCCCGAAGGCGCTCGACATCGTCCAGCTGGACCTGCGCGAGATCATCGGATACACCGACTACTTCGTGATCTGCACGGGGCGCACCGATCGCCAGACGAAGGCGATCCACGATGCCATCCACGCCGGCATGAAGGCCGACCACGGCCTGCTCCCGCGGCGCGTCGAGGGACTCGACTCATCGCACTGGATCCTGATGGACTACCTCGACGTCGTCGTGCACGTGTTCACGCCGGACACGCGCGAGTACTACCGGCTCGAGCAGCTCTGGGGCGAGGCCCCCGTGCGCGAGCTGAACGCCACCGCGGGCTAAAGCGCGGCGAGTAGTTTCGGGGCAACTTCCTTCTTGCGGCTCATCACGCCCGGCAGCTCGATCGTGCTGTCCTCGGAGGACAGGCCGAAGGCGCGCGCGACGGTATGCGTGTCGCCGGCCACGAGCAGCTCCGTACCCTTCGTGATCACGTCGGTGACCATCAGCGCGTAGATCTGCAGGCCCTTGCTCTCGCGCTCGGCCTGCATCGCGTCGAGCAGCTCCTGCTTGCGCTCCAGGAGGCCCTTGCCGACGACCTCCACCTGGGCAATGCAGATCTCGTTGCCACTCGACAGGTGGTAGCGCTTGGCATCGCGGGTGACGATCGCCGCGGCGCTGACCTCGGAGACGTCGCTCGTCTGCTCGAACATCTCGCGCCCGAACTGACGGGCGTCGAGCGCCAGCACACGCTCCAGGTACTCGACGACGGCGTGGTCGCGCTCGGTTGTGGTGGGGGAGTTCAGGATCACGGTGTCGGACAGAATCGCCCCGAGCAGCATGATCGCCGTCTCGTGGCTCGGCTCCATCCCGTTCTGGCGGAAGCGCTCGGTGACGAGCGTGGCGGTCGAGCCGACCGGGTCAAACGTGGCTCGTACCGGGACACGGGTCTCGATCGACCCGATGTGATGGTGGTCGAGGATCTCGACGATCTCGGCCTGCTCGACGCCCGGGACGCTTTGGGCGCTCTCGGCGTGGTCCACGAGCACCACCCGCCGTCGCGGCGGCGCGACGAGGTCCGAGCGGGTGACCAGGCCGACGGGCCGGCGCTGGGCGTCGACGGCGACGGCGGCGCCATAGTGGATGTCCTTCACCTGCTCGGAGATGTCGGACAGGAGGTACGCGGTGGTGACGGTCAGCGGGTCTTTCTCCATGAACGCCCGGCACGGCGCCGCGAGCGTGATCATGCGGCCCGAGACGTACGTGTCGAGGGCGGAGACGATGATCGCCGCCCCGCGGGCCCTCGCGCGCTCCAGCACCTCCTCATCGGGCCGCGAGGCGTTGGAGAGGACGAGCAGCGCGGCACCGAGGTCGATCGCCAGCAGCTGCGCGTCGGTGCGGTTGCCGAGCACGACGACGTCGCCGTCGGAGATGCCGCTGCGCGTGCGCACGTCCATCGACTGGACCCACACGCGGCCCGAGAGCACCTTGTCCTCGCCGGCCACCAGCTCGCCCTCCAGCACGTCGACGATCGCCTGAACGCGGGTCGGCGCCTCGCGCAGCGACGAGGTGGCGCGGGACTCGCGGATGAAGCGCCGGGCCAGCGAGCGCTCGGTGACGACGCCGACGAGCGCCCCGGCGTCGTCGACGACGGGCACGATGTCGAGGTTCGCCTTGGAGATCTCCAGCCCCGCCTCGCGGATCGGCGCATCGAGGGAGACGACCGGGAACTCGGTGTTCATCACATCGCCGGCGCGCAGCAGCACGTGGGGGAGGAAGTCCGGCTCGCGCGCTCCGCTGCGCTTCAGGACCCAGCGCGTCTGGGTGTTCACATCGCCGAGCCGGACAGGCACGTACTGGTTGGCGGTGTCGAGGCGCTGCCGGAGCTCGGCGTAGCCGATGGCCGAGGCGATCGAGTCGGTGTCCGGGTTGCGGTGACCGGTGACGTAGATGATCGGCACGGGCGCCGAATTATCACCCCCGCCGCGCTCGGGCGCAGGCCAATCTTGACAGGATGCCATGTCAAAGTCTATGGTCGAGGCAAGCGGGTCGCGCTGCGCGGTACCGTGCCGGGGTGACATCGGGGCGAGCGCCAGCCCCCCATCAATGAGGGAACGGAGAGACGATGCCGTCGGCACCACGCATTCTTCCGACGCAGATCACCGAGGGGACCGCTCCGGGGCTGAGGTACCGCCTGGAGGGTGAGCTCGTTCCCGTCTTGCACATGGCGCTCGACGGCCAGGTGCCGGTGTACTTCGAGCATCACGTGCTGCTGTGGAAGTACCCGAACATGCAAGTCGGCTTGCATCCGCTGAAGAAGGGCCTGAAGCGGCGAGTGTTCGGGGGGATGCCGCTGCTCCTGCTGGAGGCGCAGTCGGGCGGCGAGATCGCTTTCAGCCGCGACGCGCCGGGCCACATCGCCGCGCTGCACCTGCAGCCGGGGGAGGGGATGGTCGTCCGCGAGCACCAGTTCCTGGCCGCCACCGGCGGGGTCGAGTACGACTACGCCCGGATCAAGGGGTTCGCGAACATGATGTACGGCGGCGGCTTCTTCGTCGACCACTTCCTGGCCACCGATCGCGAGGGCGTGGTCTGGGTCCACGGCTACGGGAACGTGTTCGAGAAGCAGCTCGAGCCCGGTGAGACGATCGACATCGAGCCGGGCGGCTGGCTGTACCGCGACCACTCCGTCTCGATGGAGCAGGAGGTGTACGGCTTCAAGACCGGGTTCCTCAGCGGCGGCGCCGGCCAGCTGGTGTTCAACCGCTTCGTCGGGCCGGGTCGAGTCGGGCTCCAGAGCGCTTACTTCCACCCGCCGGGAGCCGAGACCGGCGCCGGCGGCGGCCAGCTCGCCGGGCAGCAGGGCGGCGGCGGCCTGCTCGGCGGGATCGTCGGCGGCCTGCTCGACAACTGAAGCGACGATGTCATTCGAGCAGGGGTATCTCGCCGCCCATCCGCTGCCAAGCGGCATCGTTGGCGCGCTCGGATTGGCCGGATATCAGCTGCTGGTGGAGATCGGCGGCGTCGGCGCCGGGAGGCTCGGGCCGCAGGCCTTTCTGCTGGTGGCGCCGGAGGCCGACCCGAACCTCCCGGACGCCGGCACCCAGATCTCGCTGCACCAGCCGCGGCTGCGCGACGAGGCCGAGGCCACGGCGTTCACCCAGCTGGCGGCGCAGCTCGGATACCTGCGGCTGTCGGGGTACCGGCTGGCGATGGAGCGCTCCGGCCTGCGGAGCAAGATCAACCTGGTCAATCCGGCCACCGGCGCGATCGCCGCGGTGATCCCCGACAAGGCGCCCGGCCGGCTGTTCGGCGGGGGTGGTGGTGCAGCCACGAAACTGGTCGTTGCCACCCGGTCGCTCCCGCCCGCCGGGTCGCCGCCCGACACCCAGAGCCCTGAGCTACTGCGTCAGGTGCTGCTCGCGCTGGCACTCCGCGACGACTCCCTCGGCGGCGCCGAGGCGGCCGATCTGGCCGACCGTGCGCTGGCGCTGGCGCCGGGAAACAGCGCGCTCGATCCGCCCGCGCTGCTGGAGGCGGCCAAGCAGTCCGATTAGCGGTACGTATGGATTAGGACTGCCACGTTTTGCGCGGGCTTTTCCTGGAAAGCCTGGCAGCAAGCATGGTGGGCCCGCAGTCAGGTTGGTCACGCGACATCAGCTCGTCATATCCGGCGGTGCCGGAGACCGTCGGGGCGCTGCGCGACGAGATCGCCGAGCTCGCCGCCGGCGCCGGCGCCACCGGCGAGCGCCTGCAGGCGGTGCGGCTGGCCGTCTCCGAGGCGGCCACCAACGCGATCCTCCACGCCTACCGCGGGGCGCCGGGCGAGATTCATCTGACCGCCTCGGTCCTCGACGGCGAGCTGACGGTGCTGCTGGCCGACGATGGCTGCGGGCTCGCCGAGCCGGCCGTGACGCCGGGCCTCGGCTGGGGCTGGAAGCTGATCGCCGACGCCTGCGACGCGCTGACGATCGCCCAGCGCTCAGTCGGCGGCGTCGAGATGCGGATGTGCTTCCAGCTCGCCACCGAGCAGAACGGCGGCGCCGCTGAAGCGTCCATGCCGCAGATCGTCGAGCGCGCGGTTGCCCGCGAGCAGCGGGTAGCCCGTGACGTGCGTGGTGACCGGTACGCGCGGGGCAAGCGCGAGGAACTCCTCGCCGTCGCGCCGGGTGAGGTTGGCGACTGAGCGGATCTGCCGCTCGTGCCACAGCAGTTCGTAGTCGAAGGCGGGAATCTCGCTCATGTGGATGCCGCCGCAGACGACGACGCCGCCTGGTGAGAGCGCGGCGAGGGCGGTGGGGATCAGCGCGCCGTCGGGGGCGAACACGATCGCGGCATCGAGCTGCTCGGGCGGCGTGTCGCCGGCGTCGCCCGCCCAGACGGCGCCGAACTGACGCGCGAACGCCTGCCCGGTCGCGTCGCCGGGCCGGGTGAAGGCGAACACACGCCGTCCTTGCCAGCGCGCCACCTGGGCGATGATGTGCGCCGCGGCGCCGAACCCGTACAGGCCGAGCCGCTCGGCGTCACCGCACATCCGCAGCGAGCGGTAGCCGATCAGCCCCGCGCACAGCAGCGGCGCCGCCTGCTCGTCGGGATAGCCGTCGGGGATCGGGAAGCAGAAGCGCTCGTCGGCGACGGCGTACTCGGCCATCCCGCCATCGCGGTCGCGGCCGGTGAACTCGGCTCGCTCGCACAGGTTCTCGCGTCCGCTGCGGCAGAAGCGGCACTCGCCACAGGTGTAGCCGAGCCACGGCACCCCGACGCGCCGTCCGTCCGAGCTCACGGTGCCGACGATCTGGTGGCCCAGAATTCGCGGCGGGTGGGGGACGTCGACCTCGCCGTCGAGCAGATGCAGGTCGGTGCGGCAGACCCCGCAGGCGTGGACCTCGATCAGCAGCTCGCCGGCGCGCGGCGTGGGCATCGGCACCTCCGCCGCCCGCAGCGGCCGGCCGACGCCGTCGAACACCATCGCCCGCATCGCTTTCAGGGTAGCCCCCGCCGAGCCTCGCCGGGCCCCGACTGTGCCCGTGGCCGATGTGGGCCGGCGAAACTCTGTACATAAGGCCATTGCCAACACCAAAATCGGGTACAACTCCGGTATGAAGCCATTGGCGTTCGTGAACTGGCGCACCGTGAACACGTACTTCTGCGTCGTGATCTGGCTGCTCGTGGCGATCCTGGCGATCATCATCATCGGCCACATTGCGCACGACGCGCCCGCGGCCGCGCACGCCTCCGCAGCGAAGATCGTCCGCTAGGGCCAGTCGCCTCGCACGGGACCGGGCCACTCAGGCTCGCCTCGGCGAGCTCTAAGGATTCTCCCATGAGCACTTTACGGATGGCTGAGTGAGCCACGACAGCATCGATTGACGGTGGTATGTCACCGCCACCGCTGGCAGCGGGGCCGGCTTCCAGAAGAACCAACTCGCGAAAGGAACGACGTTCTGCGCTCGCTGAACCGTAAGGCAGCGGCATTGGAGCCGCTGGCCGCAAAGGTCCCTGAGATCACCGTGATGTTCTGGGTGCTCAAGCTCCTCACCACCGGTATGGGCGAGGCGATGTCCGACGGGCTCGGGCAGAAGAACGTCCCACTGGCCGCGTTCATCGGCATCTTCGGTCTGTGGTTGGCGCTGCGCTGGCAGACGCGGGCGCCCGAGTACAAGGCGCCGCTGTACTGGTTCGCCGTGATGATGGTCGCCGTGTTCGGGACGATGGCCGCCGACGGCATCCACGACGGTGCCGGCCTTGGGTACGCCGTGACGACCCCGATGTTCGCGGCCGCGGTCGCGTTCATCTTCTACCGCTGGCGCAAGAAGGAGGGCACGCTGTCGATTCACAGCATCCTCACGCGCAGCCGCGAGCGCTACTACTGGTGGGCCGTGCTGGCCACCTTCGCGCTGGGGACCGCCGCCGGCGACCTGCTCGCCTACACCCTGCACCTGACCTTCTTCGAGGCGGCGCTCGTGTTCGCGGCGATGATCGCGGTCCCCGCGATCACGTGGCGGCTGCGCTGGATCAACCCGATCCTCGCCTTCTGGACCGCGTACGTGCTGACCCGTCCGCTCGGCGCGTCGTTCGCCGACGGCTTCAGCAAGTCGACCAACGGCGGGCTGAAGCTCGGCGATCCGACTGTCAGCCTGATCGCCTTCGTGATCTTCGTCGCGCTGGTCGCCTACGTCACCGTCACGAAGGGCGACATCCAGAAGGCCACGGCGCACCTGCACCACTCGCGCCGGTCCGAGTTCGAGCCGGCGACCCTGGCGCCGGCCGCCGAGGGATAGCCGCGGGCGGCTCGCGGCCGTTGCTGAGGGAGGCTTGGGATCTCAGTGGTCATATTTCATCGCGACATCCCGGGCCTGATGCGGATCTGCCGCGGGCGCTCGGGCTCCGCCTGCCGGTTGGCTAGCTCCGGTGCCGGTGGGTGAGCGCGATGGCGGACGCCAGGCCGGCGCCGAGCGCGATGCTCTCCAGCCCGCCCCGCTCCAGCCCCTCGACGAGCGAGCCCTCGGCGTGCCCGGTGAACGCGGCAGTGGCCAGGAACGCCGCCGTCGTGATGATCGCCCAGGCCGTCCACGGGCGCGCGGCCAGCCAGGCCAGCGGCGGCAGATCGACGGCGAGCCCGCCGGCCGGCCCGCTGACCGCTCCAACGGTGGTGGCGCAGGCGCGGGACTCGGTCCGGGCCGCCACCAGCGCTCCGAGGGCAACCATCGCCATCGCCGCCTGGGCGATCAGCCACCAGCCGGCCAGCCGCTGCGTGTCGTTGGCGACGTACACGAGCATGCCGAGGCAGGTGACGATCCCCGCGGTCCGCCCGACCGCGCCGCGGCGGTGGATCAGCGCGACCTCGGCATCGGGCAGCTGACGCGCGCGGCGCCGGCGCCAGGCGCGTAGCGCGGCCAGCGAACCGGCCGCGAACGCCACCTGGGGGGCGATCGTGATCATCGCGATCGCCGCGAGCGCCAGCGGCGTCGACGTGCCCTTGTTGTAGTCGGGATAGCCGCCCGCGGCGTGGATCAGGAGCTGACCCGCGACGAGCGCCACCGCCGCCAGGGACAGCGCCCCGAACGTGTTGCGGGTGCACCGCCGCGCCTCGTCGCCGGCCAGCTCGGCGGCGAACGTCTGCGCCAGCGCCGTCGGGTCTCCGAGGCGCGCCACGGCCTCGGGCTCGCACGCGATGTGGTCGCGAAACTCATCCACGATCTGCCGGCGGGCGCGCGGCCTCACTCCCTGGTCGGCGAGCGCGCCGTCGATCTCGCTCAGGAAGCTCACGAGAGAACCGCCTGTACGGCCGCGGAGAACGTGCTCCATTCGGCGCGCGCGCCGCCGACCGCTCGCTGCCCGGCGGCCGTCAGCCGGTAGGTCCGGCGCCGGCGGCCGGATGCCGTCGACCACTCGCTTCTCAGCAGCCCCCCGCGCTCCAGACGGTGCAGCGCCGGGTAGATCGTGCCCTCGGGGAGGTCGAAGACGCCGTCGCTGCGCTGCTTCAGCGCCTGGGCGATCGCGTAACCGTGGGCCGGCTCACCGGCCAGAATCGCCAGCAGCATGCCGTCGAGGTGTCCGTACGGGTCCATACCAAGCCAGAGTAGGGATAGACGGTCTAGGCGTCAAGTCGGCGTGAGGATCCGTACGGGCGTGAACCCCGGCAACCGCAGCTCGAAGCGCGCCCCGCCGGCGATCCCGCCGTTGCTGGCGGACACCGTGCCGCCGTGGGCGTCGGCGATCGCACGGACGATGGCCAGGCCAAGGCCGGCACCCCCGAACTGCCCGGCGCGCTCGATGCCGCTGCGGTGGAAGCGCTGGAAGATCCGGTCGAGTTCGGCGGGGGGGACACCCGGCCCGTCATCGAGCACGGCCAGCGTCACCTCGCCGGCTCGCTCGGAGCGGGCCTCCAACCGGACGGTGCCGCTGCCCTCTGCGGTGTGGTCGATGGCATTGGTGATCAGGTTGCGCAGCGCCTGGGCCAAGCGGTCGGGGTCGGCGAGCAGCCGCCCGGAGGGGATCTCGCCGAGCTCGAACCGCCGGTCGGCGATCAGCGTGGCGTCGTCCTGGAGCTGAGACACGAATCGCGCCAGGTCGAGCGGCTCCAGCTTCAAGAAGTCCGGGCGCTCGCTCTGGGCCAGCAGCAGCAGGTCGTCGACGATCCGGCGCATCCGCTGGATCTCCCGGTTCACGAGCCGCTCCACCCGCCGGACCTCGGCCGGGTCGGGGTTGTCGCGATGGGCCAGCACCTCCAGCTGGCCCTGGACGACGGTCAGTGGGGTGCGGAGCTCGTGGGAGGCGTCGGCGATGAACTCGCGCTGTCCCTGAAAGGCCTCGTTGAGGCGTTCCAGCATGTGGTTGAAGGTGGTGGCGAGCACGCCGACCTCGTCGTGGCCGCCGGTCTCCATCCGCGGCTGCAGATCGCCGCCGTCGACGCGGGCGGCGACCCGGGCCATCCGCCGCAGCGGCGCCGTGACGCGGGCACCGACGACGGCCGATCCGAGCAGCACGGCCAGCGCGATGAACACCCCCGCGAACACGAACGAATGGATCACCCCGCGCTGGGCGTGGGCGACCGACGCGAGCGGCTGGCCGGCCGCGACGACGAAGGACCGCCCGCCGATCGTGATCCGCTGCTCGGACAGGAGCACGGAGCCGACATCGGGCAGGATCCGGGTGCTGAGGCCGAGGTGCGGCTCGCGGATCGTGGCCGTCTGCGCGTTCTCGGCGCTCTGCTCGGGGGGCGACTCACCGTCGTCGGGCGCAGTGGTGGCCGAGAGCAGCTCCGGGTAGTTGCTGACGGGGCTGCGTCCAGGGATCAGGACGAACAGCAGCGTGGCCACCGAAGCGAACGGCTGCGCGCTCATGTACCGCCGGCCGCCCGCGGCGACGACGGCGGGCGAGGGCTCGTCGATCAGGCGCAGCGACTGAGCCAGCTGGTCGGAGGCGACGATGACCTGGTGGGTGATCTGCGCGCGCAGACGGGTGCCGGTCTCGTTGTAGATGATCGCGTAGCTGATCCCGACCGAGACGATCAGGACGGCCGAGATCCACAGCGTGAAGCGCCACCGGATGCTCCCGACCGACGTGCCACTACGCGACATCGTCGAAGCGGTACCCGACCGATCTGATCGTCACGAGCGGGAACTCGCGCTCGCCGTCGCGGAGCTTGCGGCGGAGATAGCCGATGTAGACCTCGACGACGTTCGTCCCCGGGTCGTGCTCGTAGCCCCAGACGGCGCGGAGGATCTGCGCCCGCGTGAGCACCCGGCCGGCGTTCTGGACGAAGTAGGCGAGCAGCTCGAACTCGGTGGCCGACAGGTGCGCCGGCGTGCCGGACAGCCAGACCTTGCGGCTCAGGAGATCGAGCTCGACGGGCCCCGAGCGCAACCGGGTGGCCTGGGCGTCGCTGCGCGAGCGCAGCTGGGCGCGGATCCGCGCGGCCAGCTCGGCGACCGAGAATGGCTTCACGACGTAGTCGGTGGCGCCGGCGTCGAGCCCGGTGATGCGGTCCTCGGTTCCGCCGAGCGCGGTTAGCACGATGACCGGCAGCTGTCGGGTGACGGAGCGGATCTCGGCCAGCACGTCGAGTCCCGAGCGGTCGGGCAGCATCAGGTCGAGCACGACGAGCTCGTGATCGCCGGTGAGGGCCAGCACCGCGCCGCTCTCCCCGTCGGCGGCCGAGGTGACCCGGAAGCCCAGGTCGCCGAGGCCCTGCTCCAGGAAGTCCCTGATCCCCGGCTCGTCCTCGATCACCAGGATCGAGCTGCCACCGGTGCCATCGCTGTGATCGGTCAATTGAGCGTGAGCTCCTCGATCACGATCGCCAGCGTCGGGCAGGCGTCGGCCGCCATCGCGGCCAGCGACTCCAGTTCGGCCGGCACCTCCGGCGCGTCGATGATGGGATAGCCCCAGTCGTCGAGGCGGAACAGCTCGGGCAGCATCTCCACGCACAGCCCGTGAGCATCGCAGGCGATCGGGTTGATCCGCACTCTGAGCGTCATCGGCGGACCCTCCTCACTGTGGGCGTCTCGACCCCGGGCAGCCCGGTGGCGCCGGCCCGGCACCCGCTGCGGGCGTGCTGCTCCAGCTGGTTGCCGAACGTCTGCAACGAGCTGCGGACGAAGCGCGCGGCGCCGTTCGGATGGTGGCAGGCGCCGCGTCCGGGCAGCTCGACCGCCCAGCGGAGCAGCCGCTCGCGCTCGGCGCGGTGCGCCACGCCGTCGACCAGCGCGGAGAACGTGTCGGCCATCGCCGCCAGGCCGTGGACGCAGGGGCCGCACTGGCCGGCCGACTCGCGGGCCAGGTAGCGCGTCAGCGCCGCGCTCTCGTGCAGCGCGCAGGCGCTTTCGCCGAGCGCGATCAGCACGCCCGATCCGAGCGCCTGGCCGGCGGCGGCGAGGCCCTCGCGCGCCAGCTCCAGCTCGCCGCTGGCCCGCCATGTCGTCCACGTGCCGAAATACCCGCCGATCAGGAACGCCTGGATGGGTTCGGTCGGGCCGCCGGCGGCGTCGACGAGGTCGCGCAGCGGGGTCCCGAAGGCCAGCTCGTACACCCCGGGGCTGGCGACGGCGCCCGAGATCGTCGCCAGCACCGTCCCCGGATCGGCGGAGGTGCCGAGCTCACGGAACCAGCGCGCGCCGTAGCGGGAGATCAGCGCCAGCTGGGCCAGCGTCTCCGGGTTCTGGATCAGCGTCGGCCGGCCGCGATAGCCGCGCTCGTACGGTCGCGGCGGCACGAACGTCGGGAGCGCGGCGCCGCCGTTCAGGTAGTGCACGACCGCGCTCTCCTCGCCGGTGACGTAGCCGCCGGGGCCCTCGACGAGCTGGATCGGGACGCCGTCGGACCGTTCGCCGATCGCCCGCTCCAGCGCGCGGATCGCGCTGCGGGAGTCCGGCCCGAGCTTCACGATCACCTCCTGCGCCTTGACCGCCTGCGCCGCGGCCACGGCGCCGTCGAGCACGAGATGGGGCAGCGCGGCCATCAGCAACCGGTCCTTCTGGCTGGCCGGCTCGGTCTCCGAGCCGTTCACGACGACGGCTCCGGCGTTGCGGCGTTCGGCGACGGCGAACAGCTTGCGCGCCGTCGGGAAGTCGGCCCCGCCACGGCCGCGCAGCCCGGCCTGGCGGACCTCCTCGATCAGCCGCCC
Organism: Solirubrobacteraceae bacterium; assembly: GCA_035552615.1. GTDB lineage: Bacteria > Actinomycetota > Thermoleophilia > Solirubrobacterales > Solirubrobacteraceae > Palsa-465. The sequence continues at coordinate 19,237 of DASZLC010000088.1, read as the reverse complement.
GGGAGACAGCTGGGGCATCGGTCCGTACACGCGCTCGTGCTCGACCGGGCCGGCCGCCTGGCGGCCGTTGGGGTCGATCCCGGCCAGCAGGCGCGGGAGGCTCCCCCCGGCGAGTTGCGCCGTGGCACTCATCGCAGCTCCACCGCGTCCAGACGGCCGCTGACGGCGCCGCTGGCGGGGTTGATGTCGAGGTTGGCGGTGAGGTCGTAGCCCGCGCCCGTGCTCTGCCGCACGCGGGCGCGGAAGCGCGCACCGCTGAGCGAGACGACCGTGCCGGCAAGCACCGGGCCGAGACGCGGGGCGCTGAGATCGACCTGGCTGCCGATCAGCGATAGCCCGCCGCCGCCGATCGGCTTGCCGGCCAGCCTGATCCGCAACGTGCCAGGGGTGGCGCCGCGCAGCGACAAGGCCAGGTCGACGAGTGCGCCGCCGGTGGCGGAGTGGCGCGTGAGACTGCCCTGCAGCTTGGCCGAGAACGTGTGCGGAGCGGTGGTGCTGACGGCCGCCACCGTCGTGCGCCGGGCGCCGCCGTGCAGGTCCGTCGTCGGGGTGCCGGCCTTGGCGGCCCAGCCGCTCCGGAGCGGGCCGGCGAGCGCGAAGATGGCGATCCCGAGCGGCGTGAGCAGCGACAGCGCCAGCCACCCGGCTCGCGCTTGGGGCTGCGTGCGTCCCCGGTTGATGCGGACGACGACGGCGACGAGGACCGCGGCGCCGCAGCCGACGGTGATCCACTCCAGCCAGGCCGCGTTCGTGTCGCTGCCGGTGCCGAGCCCGTGCAGGACCGCGATCGGCCAGCAGGCGTAGGCCAGCCAGTGGATCTTCTGCCAGCGCTCGTAGCCGAGCCGGCGACGAACGAGGCTCGTGATGATCAGCGCCAGCAGCAGATCGAAGGCGAGGGCGCCGAGCCCGAGCCACAGCGGCCGGTAGGCCGAGTGCAAGGGGATGATGGCGTCGAGCCAGCCGATCGGCGCGAACGTGTCGAGGACGCTGGTGACGATGTGCACAACGAGGACGGCGAGCGCCAGCAGCGACAGGTCGCGGTGCAGCGCGCCGACGGCGAACCGCGGCCAGCGCTCGGTTCCGGCGACGCGCATCGGGCTGAGCGTCCCGAGCACGACGACCGCCGTGAGCAGCAGCAGCGCGACCGCGCCCGTGCTGCGGGTCAGGTACCAGTACGTCTGACTGCTGAGGGCGAAGATCGTCATCGTGTCCCGGTCGTGCCGGGGTCAGGAGCCGCCGGAGACGACCGGCGCGGGCGCAGGCGCCGATACCGGTGGCGCCGTGACCGTCGGCTGCGTGGCCGTGACGGTCGGCGTCACGGCGGCCGAGGTGGTGGTCGCGCTCGCGCTCGTCGACGTGCCCGTCCCGGCGGCGGCCGAGGTCGACGCCGAGCCTTGGCCGGTGGTGGCCGCCGAGCTGGAGACATGGCGTGGCGCCGCGGTGGAGCGCAGGCCGAGCTGCCGGGCGGAGGCGAGCGGGGGGAGGCCGCTGACGCTGGCGCTCGCCGCGGTCGCGCTGGAGCTGGCGTGGGTGGTCTTGCCGGGAGCGATGTCGGCGACCAGTCCGGCGAGCCCGGCCGTCAGGCCCGCCGCGCCGATATAGACGCCCGTGCGGGCCCTGCCGATCCGGCGCAGGGCGGCGTCACGCCGCAATGCTGCGGCGCTCCGGTGGTGGCGCGGCGGGCGGGGAAGGTAGTCCGTCCGCCGGGCGTGGGTCTGCCGTGGCTCGTTATCGATCATGCTGTGACTGTCGACGGAGCGAATCAGACGATCGTAAGCCGGATATGAGAATCCTTCTAGAGCTGCCCCGGCGCCTATGAGGGTTCTCAGGTGGCGGCCGGGTGCGGGCTTACCGGCCTGGTGCTCAATAGGAGCATGGCCATTACCGCCTCGCGCCCTGCGCGTGCTCACGACGACGGTGTCGAAGGCAATGAGCGCCTGACCGGCTTGGTCGGGGCGCTGCTGCTGGCGCCGCTCGCGGTGGAGGGCCTGACGATCCTGCGGATCGGGCAGCTGCTGTGGCTGCACATGTTCCTCGGCATGGTCCTGGTCGGGATCATCGCCTTAAAGCTGGCCAGCACCGGCTATCGCTTCGCCGGCTACTACAGGGGCCGGTCCAGCTACGTCGCGAAGGGGCCGCCGATCACGCCGTTGCGGCTGCTCGCCGTCCCCGTCGTGCTGAGCACCCTCGGCGTGATGATCACGGGCATCCTCCTGCTACTGCTCGGCCCCAGCTCCAGGCAGCCCCTGGAGCTCGTGCACAAGGTGTGCTTCATCGTGTGGATCGCGGTCACCGCCGTCCACGTGCTGGCACACCTGAAGGACTCCTTCGATTCGGTCGGAGCCGAGGTCGCGCCGCTCGCCACCGGGACCCCGCAGGTCAGTCGCCGTGGCGCGCGGCTGCTTGCGCTCGGCACCGCGGTGATGATCGGGGTGATCATCGCGCTGATCACGCTGCCCCAGTTCGGCGCCTGGACAAGCGCCTACGGGCACTGATCCTCAGGCCAGCCGCCGAGCACGTGCACGTCGCCGTCGCGGCCGACCAGCCGCGCGGCCAGGCCACGCTCGTTCAGCCAGCCCGACGCCCCGTGGCCGAGCACGATCGCCGCGGTGCTGGCGATGTTGGCGTCGACGCAGCTGGCGGCGCTGACGCTGACCGTCCGCCACGGGCCGTCGGCCGGGGCGCCGGTGGCCGGGTCGAGGATGTGATGCATGACCTCGCCTTCGTGGCGCCATCGGCGGGTCGTCGTGCTGGAGGTGGCCAGGCCGCCCGCGGCGATCGCCACGGTCTGTCCCGGCGCGTCCGGGGTGCTGCGGTGGTCGTCGGTGACATGGATGAGCCAGCCGCCGGCGGGCGCGGGCCCGGCGACGGCGATGTCGCCGCCGAGCGCGACGAGCGCCGCGCCGTCGATCTCGGCGGCCACCTGGGCGGCCGCGCGGTCGGCGGCCAATGCCTTCGCCGTCGCCCCGAGGTCGAGCCTGACCCCGGCGGGTAGAGCGACCCCGGGGGGATCGGCGGTCAGCCGCACCTCGGTCCAGCCGGGCGCCCGGGTCGCCGTCAGGACGCGACGCCGCTCGGTGCTCGGCGGCTCGTCACCCGCCGGGTGCTCCAGCTCCGCGTAGTCGCGGCTGTAGCCGGCCAGGCGCAGCGCCTGTCCCAGCGTGGGGTCGACGGCGCCGTCGGTCAGCGCCGCGGCGCGCAGTGCGACGGCGATCGCCTCGTACAGCAACGGGCCGATCCGGGTGAAGCGCCCGGCCGCGGCGTTCACCTGCTCCAGCTCGGAGTCGGGCCGGAAGCGGCTGGCGGCGGCATCGATCCGGGCGAGCTCGGCGGCGACGAGCTCGGCGGCGGCGTCCAGCCGCGCCGGATCCTCGACGCGGACGAGCGCGGTCGTGCCGAGCGCCTCCCAGCTCCGCGTCGCGGGCGACACGGGGCGGTCAGACCGCGCTTGACGGCGCCCAGATGTTGACGCCGCCGTCGATGGCGTGGCGATCGATCTCAGCGAGCTCGTCCGCCGTGAAGTCCACGTGCTGCAGCGCGGCCAGGTTCTGCTCCAGCTGACCGACGCTGCTGGCGCCGACCAGCGACGAGGTGACCCGCCGGTCGCGCTGCGTCCATGCGATCGCCATCTGTGCCAGCGACTGGCCGCGCGACTGTGCGATCGCGTTCAGCGCCCGGATCCGCTCCAGGTTCTCCTCGGTGATCAGCTGCTCGGAGAAGTGCTGGCCGCGCCGCACCCGCGAGTTCTCGGGAATGCCGCCGAGGTACTTGTCGGTCAACAGGCCTTGAGACAGCGGGGAGAAGACGATGCAGCCGGCGCCGACACCGTCGAGCACGTCGAGCAGCTCGTCCTCGATCCACCGGTTCAGCAGCGAATAGGAGGGCTGGTGGATCAGCAGCGGCGTACCGAGCTCGGCGAGGATCCGCGCCGCCTCGGCGGTCCGCCGCGGCGAGTAGGAGCTGATGCCCACGTACAGCGCCTTGCCCTGCTGGACGGCGGCGTGGAGCGCGCCCATCGTCTCGTGCAGCGGCGTGTCGGGGTCGGCGCGGTGCGAGTAGAAGATGTCGACGTAGTCGAGGCCCATCCGCCGCAGGCTCTGGTCGAGGCTCGCCAGCAGGTACTTGCGCGAGCCGTGGTCGCCGTAGGGGCCCGGCCACATGTCGTAGCCGGCCTTGCTCGAGATCACGAGCTCGTCGCGGTAGGGACGGAAGTCTGCGGCCAGCAGCCGCCCGAAGTTCCGTTCCGCCGCGCCGTAGGGCGGGCCGTAGTTGTTGGCCAGGTCGAAGTGTGTGACGCCGAGGTCGAAGGCCCGCCGCAGGATCGCGCGGCTGTGCTCCAGCGGGAAGTCGTCGCCGAAGTTCTGCCACAGGCCAAGCGCGATCGCCGGCAGCTGCAGGCCCGAGCGCCCGCAGCGCCGGAAGGCCGCGCCGTCGTACCGTTCCCGGGCGGGGAGGTACACGTCGGGATCGGTCGGATCGGCGGGCACATCGAGATCTAAGCACGCCCGGGCCGTCGTCTCGCCGTCGGGACGCGTACGATCGGCGGAATGACCTTTCTAGAACAACTTGTCGACTCGCTCGATGCCCGCATCGCCGAGACGAACAACGAAATCGAGGCGCTGCAGACTGCGCTGAGCGCGCTGCGCGACGGCGCCACCCCCGCTGCACCCGTCACCCGTGCCGCCGCACCGCGCCGTCCTCGCCGGGCGCGGCCCTCCACCAACGGCAACGCGCCGTCGGCCGCGGCGCCCGTCACGCCGGCACCCGTCACGCCGGCGCCCGTGGCGCCGGTGCCCTCGAAGCCGCGGGCCGCGAAGGCCCCGGCGAAGCGTCCGGCTGCTGCGGCTCTGCCGAAGCCGCCGGCCGGGCGCAAGCTCGTGACGCTCGTCGCCGACCGGCTGGAGGAGATGCTCGGTGTCTCCGATGGGGGCCTGAGCGCGATCTCGATCGCCAAGCAGGCCGGCGCCGGCTACAACCAGGTGCTCGCCCTGCTGCGCCAGCTCGAGCAGGACGGCCGCGTCCGGCGTACGGGCAGCCGCCGCACGAGTCTGTGGCGCGTCGTGACCGACGAGGAGCGGATCGCCGACCGCGCCGCCGAGCTGGCCGCGCGCGGCTAGCCGGACCCGCCGCGCGGGTCAGCGGCGAATCCCGTTCAGGATCAGCAGAGCCAGCTCGTCGTACGCCTCGGCGTCGTGCATTCCGGTCGCCGCCAGCACGGCGCCGGTCTGGATGCGGCGCATCGTCGCCGCGGCTGTGTCGGCGACGAACGCGCCATGGACGGATCGGAACGTGCCGCTGGCGATGCCCTCGCCGATCAGCTCGGCGACGCGGAGCGCGGCCGTCTCGGTGTTGCGCCCATAGACGGCGCGCGTGGCGGGATGGGCGGCGATGTCGGCGATGAACTCGGGCGAGGCCGGGCGCAGCGCGTCGGCCACGGCGTTCAGGTAGGCGACGAGCCGAGCCGCCGGGTCCGTCTGGCGCGCGGTTGCCGCCTCAACCGCCTCGGTCGCGGTGCGGAAGAAGCGCACGATCGCGTTCACGGTCACCTGCTCCTTGCTGTGACCCAGGACGTATAGCGTCGACTTCGAGCAGTGCAGGCGCTCGGCCAGGTCGGCGAGCGTGAACGAGCGGAAGCCCTCGGCGAGGAACAGCGCGACGAGCTCGTCGAGAAGCAGCTCTGAGCGGGTCGTGGTCATGGGCGCAGTCTAGACCCTGAGCAGTACTGCGGTACGCCTTCTGGTACTGTGGCCGACAATGCCGGCCGAACGCACGCTGCCCTCCCACGAGGCCGAGGAGATCGTGGCACTCGCCCGCGACGTCGCCGCCGGTGAGCTGGCACCGCGGGTGGCGGAGGCCGAGGCCGAGGCCGCATTCCCGCGCGAGGTGTTCGCGAAGCTCGGCGAGCTCGGTCTGCTGGCGATGCCCTACCCCGAGGAGTGGGGCGGGGGCGGTCAGCCCTACGAGGTGTACCTGCAGGCGCTGGAAGAGCTCGGCGGCGCCTGGGCCAGCGTCGGCGTCGGCGTCAGCGTCCACGTGATGTCGTGCTGGCCGCTGGTCACCTACGGCACCGACGCCCAGCGCGAACGCTGGCTGGGGGACATGCTCGGCGGCACCCTGCTCGGCGGCTACTGCCTGTCGGAGGCCGACGCCGGCAGCGACCCGGGGGCGATGCGCGCCCGGGCGCGGCATGAGAACGGTGGCTACCGGGTGACCGGCTCAAAGGCGTGGGTCACCCACGGCGGCGAGGCCGACTTCTACACGCTGTTCGCGCGGACCCCCGATGAGCGGATCTCGTGCTTCCTGGCGCCCGGGCGCGCCGGCGGCCTCACCCGGCAGGCCCCGGAGCGCAAGATGGGACTGACCGGCTCGACGACGGCCACGCTCGACTTCGACGATGTCGAGCTGGAGACCGAGCGACTGATCGGCGCGGAGGGCACCGGCCTGCAGATGGCGCTGCGGGCGCTCGATTCCGGCCGGCTGGGGATCGCCGCCGTGGCCACCGGGCTGGCGCAGGCCTCGCTCGACTGCGCCGTTGACTACGCCAGAGAGCGCCAGACGTTCGGCAAGCCGATCATCGAGCATCAAGGCCTCGGCTTCCTGCTCGCGGACATGACCGCCGCGGTCGAGTCGGCCCGCGCCACGATGCTGGAGGCGGCACGGCGGCGGGACCGCGGGCTGCCGTTCGCCCGCCAGGCATCGGTGGCCAAGCTGATCTGCACCGATGCCGCGATGCGTGTGACGACCGACGCCGTGCAGGTGCTCGGCGGCGCCGGCTACACCAAGGAGTTCCCGGTGGAGCGGATGATGCGCGAGGCGAAGGTGATGCAGATCTTTGAGGGCACGAACCAGATCCAGCGGATGGTGATCGCACGTCACCTCGCGAAGGGAGTCAGATGAAGATCCAGGGAGCCGGAGCGATCGTGTTCGGAGGTGCCTCCGGGCTCGGCGAGGCGACCGCCCGGCGGCTCGCCGCCGAGGGCGCCGAGGTGGTGATCGCCGACCTGGCCGCCGATCGCGCGGTCGCCGTGGCCGGCGAGATCGGCGCCCACGCGGCGACCTGCGACGTCACCGATCCGGACTCCGTCGAGGCGGCCGTCGCGCTCGCCGCCGGGCTGGCCCCGCGCGGGCTGCGGATCTCGGTCGTGTGCGCCGGGATCGGGACGCCGGCGCGGCTGGTCGGGCGCGACGGGCCGACCCCGCTGGAGACCTTCGCGAAGGTCATCACCGTGAACCTGATCGGAACCATTAACGCGCTGCGCCTCGCCGCCGGCGCGATGGTGACGGGCGAGCCCGAGGACGGGGGAGAGCGCGGGGTGTGCGTGAACACCGCTTCGATCGCCGCCTATGACGGGCAGATCGGCCAGGTCGCCTATGCCGCCTCCAAGGGCGGGGTCATCGGGCTGACGCTGCCCGTCGCGCGCGAGCTGGCGGGAAAGGGGGTGCGGGTCGTGACGATCGCGCCCGGGCTGTTCGAGACACCGATGATGGCCGGCCTGCCCGACGCCGCGCGCGAGGCACTCGGTACCGTCACCCCGTTCCCACCGCGGCTCGGGCAACCGCGCGAGTACGCCGACCTGGTGGAGCACATCGTCACCAACCAGATGCTGAACGGCGAGGTCATCCGCCTCGACGGGGCCCTGCGGATGGCACCGCGATAACGATAAAAGCGAGAACGAGATGAAGACACGTTTCACCGAGGTGTTCGGGATCGAGCACCCGATCGTGCAGGGCGGGATGCAGTGGGTCGGCCGCGCGGAGCTGGTCGCCGCGGTCGCCAACGCCGGCGCGCTCGGTCACATCACCGCGCTGACGCAGCCGACGCCGGAGGCGCTGGCGAGGGAGATCGAGCGCTGTCGCGAGCTGACCGACAAGCCGTTCGGGGTGAACCTCACGATTCTTCCGACGATCACGCCGCCGCCCTACCGGGAGTACGCGCAGGCGATCATCGACTCGGGCGTGAAGCATGTGGAGACGGCGGGGAACAACCCGATCGAGTTCCTGGAGATGTTCAAGCCGGCCGGAATCAAGGTGATCCACAAGGCGACGACGGTCCGGCACGCGCTGAAGGGCCAGGCGCTCGGCGTTGATGCGATCTCGATCGATGGGTTCGACTGCGCCGGGCACCCCGGCGAGGACGACGTTCCGGGGCTGGTGCTGATCCCGGCGGCGGCCGACAAGCTCACGATTCCGATCATCGCCTCGGGCGGGTTCGCGGACGCGCGCGGGCTGGTGGCGGCGTTGGCGCTCGGTGCCGATGCAGTGAACATGGGCACACGGTTCATGTGCACGGCCGAGTCGCCGATCCACGAGAACATCAAGCAGCGGATCGTGGAGTCCGACGAGCGGCAGACCGACATGATCTTCCGCACGCTGCGCAACACGGCGCGGGTGGCACGCAACTCGATCAGCCAGGAGGTGATCGAGATCGAACGCCGGGGCGGGAGCTTTGAGGACATCAAGCACCTGGTCGCCGGGTCGCGGGGGGTGAAGGTCTACGAGACCGGTGACCCCGAGGCGGGGATCTGGAGCGCGGGGATCTGCCAGGGACTAATCCACGACATCCCGACCTGCGGCGAGCTCGTCGAGACGATCATGACCGAGGCCGACGCAATCATCGCCGACCGGCTCAGCGGGATGGCCGCCGACGCCGTCGCCAGCTGACGTTTACATGCCGTTGGCGGTGAGCCAGGCGTTCATCGCCGCCTGCAGCTTCGGGGCGCTGCGCTCCAGCGTGACCGCGTGGCCCTCGCCGGGCAGGCTGATGTTGGTGACGTCGGGGCTGGAGGTGTAGAGCCCCTCCTGGAGCTGCCACCACGGCAGCTGGTCGGTGAAGATTCCATCGTCGCCGGCGTGGACGAAGGCGATCGGGACTCTGATCGAGTTGATGTTCAGCGCGTCGGTGGCGATCGCGGTGAGGGTCGACTCGATCTGACCGCACGGGTCGAGCGTGCGTAGAGCGTTCGCCGCCGTCTGCACCGCCGGAGCGACGTCGGCGAACATCAGCGCGTCGTACTCGGCGGTGGTTTCACCGAACGCGGCGTACCCGGCGGTCGAGGACCCGACCTGGTCGTGGCCGCCGCTGAGGCATTGGGTGATGTCGGAGGCGAACGCCGAATAGGCGCCCACCGAGTAGCTGGCATCGTCGGCCCATTCGACGACTCCGAGCGCGTCGATGTCGTTGTACGAGTACGCCTCGACCTCCGCGAGCTGGCCTCCGAGCGAATGACCGACGAGGCCGACGCGGTCGAACGTCGGCGCGCTCGTGAGCGTCGGCGCCGCATAGGCACCGCGCCGCAACTGCTGGATGATCTCGTGGAGGATCGTCGCCTGGCTGCCCACACAGGTGGCGGTGCCGGTGGGGATCGAGGAGCGCCCATAGCCGAGCCGGTCGATCAACACCGAGGCGTGCCCGTCGGACGCCTCGGTGCCGGCGTAGTCGTAGCCCGGCACGGCGGTGAAGTCCCAGAAGTACCGTGCGTATCCCAGACCGTGGACGTACAGCGTGACGGCGGATGGGACTGGGCCGGCGGGCAGCACGAGCGAGCCGGAGATCGTGTACGTCCGGCCGTCGGAGGAGCAGGGCACCTTCGAGGTGTTGTCGTTGACGACGGTGAAGCTGACCGGAATCGTCCGCACCTGGCTCCGCGGCGGGTGGCGTTTACGGCCGCGGTGGTGGTGACGGGCGGCCAACGCCGGCGTGGCGAGCAGCGCCAGCGCGGCCAGCGCCAGGGCGATTGCGCGTGGCACCCGGGCGATCACTGTCGACATATTGACGCGTTGTCACCCGCGATGCGCCGTCACGGCGCGCGGATCCGAATGCCGCTGAGAAGTAGGCTGCCCAGATCGAAGCGATGTACAACCGCTGACACCACAGGAGAACAGCCATGGCAACACAGACCGAGACCGTCATCAACGGCACCCGTGGCAAGGTCGTCGTCACGATCTGGGGCGGTCCTGAGCCGAGCTTCGTGGTGCTCCTGGCCCACGGGTACGGCGAGCACGCCGGGCGCTACGCCCACGTCGCCGAGGCGCTGACGAAGGCCGGAGCCGTCGTCTACGCCCCTGACCACCTCGGCCACGGCAGGTCCGAGGGCGAGCGCGTCTCGGTGGAGAACGCCCAGGACTTCGTCACCGATCTGCATGCTGTGGCCGACCAGGCGCGGGCCGAGCACCCGGGCCTGCCGGTGACGCTGATCGGCCACTCGATGGGCGGGCTGATCGCCACCCGCTACGCCCAGAGCTACCCGGACGAGCTGACTGCGCTCGTTCTCTCGGGCCCGGTGATCGGTGGCAACCCCGGGTTCGAGATGCTGATGGGGATGGACCCGATCCCCGAGATCCCGATCGACCCCGAGACGCTCTCGCGCGACCCGAGCGTCGGGGAGGCCTACGCGGCCGACCCGCTCGTCTGGCACGGCGCGTTCAAGCGCGAGATGCTGCAGGCGATGTTCGCGGCGATGGACGCGGTGAAGACCGGCCCGACGCTGGAGTCGATCCCGCTGCTGTGGATCCACGGCGAGGAGGACCCGCTGGCGCCGATCGACCTTCAGCGTGCGGTCGTCGAGCAGCTCCGGGGGCCGAACAGCGAGGAGAAGGTCTACGCCGGCGCCCGCCACGAGGTCTTCAACGAGACCAACCAGGACGAGGTGATTGGCGACGTCACACGCTTTTTGACCGCGGCTGTCGCGGCATAGCGGCATCGAGTGCTCGATGACGTCCATCGCTGAGCCGCTCGACCGTATCTACGAGGCCCCGGCGGGCCCCGAGGTGCTGGCCTGCTTCGACTACGACGGCACGCTGATCGGCGGCTACTCCGCCACGGTGTTCTACGAGCATCGGATGCGCTCGTTCGACATCGGCCCGATCGAGCTGACGCGGACGCTGCTGATGGGCGCCCGCGGGATCCGCACCGAGGGCGACTTCGAGAGCCTGTTGGAGCTCTCGCTCGCCGCCTGGAAGGGCAAGACCGAGGACGAGGTGGAGGGACTCGGGACGAAGTTATTCAAGTCGGCGATCGCGGCACGGCTGCACCGCGAGGCGTGGGAGCTGCTGCAGGCCCACCGCGAGATGGGCCACACGCTGGTCCTCGCCTCCTCGGCCACCCGCTTTCAGGTCACGCCGATGGCGCGCGAGCTGGGCATCGATCACGTGCTGTGCACCGCGGTCGAGGTCCGCGACGGCCGGCTGACCGGCCACGCCGACGGGCGGCCGGTGTGGGGGGAGGGGAAGGCCGATGCGCTGGCCGCGCTGGCCCAGGAGCACGGCATCGATCTGGAGCAGTCGTTCGCGTACTCCAACGGCGAGGAGGACGAGCCGATGCTGCGGTCGGTCGGCCACCCGGTCGCCGTCGAGCCGACGGCGAAGCTCCGCGCTGTCGCTGAGCGAAACGGCTGGCCGGTGGTCCGCTGCGCGCCGCGCGGCGGCCGGCCAGGGCTGCTGCAGATGGCTCGCACCGGCGGCTTCTTCGGCGCGCTGGGCGGCGGGATGGCGATCGGCGCGGGCGTGAGCCTGCTGACCGGCTCGCGCCGGCCGATCGTCGATGTCACCTCGCTCGTCGGCGCGGACGTGGCGCTGGCCGTGGCGGGCGTGCGCGTGGATGTGCTGGAGGGGGTCGACTACCTGTGGTCGGCGCGGCCGTGCGTGTTCCTGTTCAACCACCAGAGCAACATCGATCCGATCGTGGTGATGAAGCTGCTCGGCCAGGGGTTCACGGCGGTCGGCAAGGCCGAGGCGAAGAAGATCCCGTTCTTCGGCCCGATGTTCCAGCTCGCCGGCGTCGCCTTCATCGACCGCGCCGACAAGGAGAAGGCGCTCGCCGCGCTGGCGCCGGCGGTCGAGAAGATCAAGCACGACCGGCTGTCGCTGATGATCGCCCCCGAGGGGACGCGCTCGCGCACCCCGCAGCTCGGGCCGTTCAAGAAGGGGCCGTTCCACATCGCGATGCAGGCCGGCGTGCCGGTCGTCCCGATTGTGCTGAACGGAGCGGGGGAGGTGCTGCGCAAGGGCGACCAGACGATCCGCTCGGGCGTCGTCGAGGTCGTCGTGCTGCCGCCGGTCGAGACCGACTCCTGGCGCCGCGAGACGATGGGCGAGCATGTCCAGGAGGTCCGCGACCAGTACGTGCGGACGCTGGCTGACTGGCCGACCCGCCCCGCCCGCCCGCGCGCCCTGGAGCCTGGCCGGTGAGCGTCGCCGCCGGCTCGACCGCGGTCGCGGCCGAGCACCAGGGCGGATCCGGTCCGCCGCTGTTGCTGCTGCACGGGATGACGGCGACGTTCCGGATCTGGGCGCCGGTGCTGCCGGGGCTGGAGGCCCACCATCACGTGATCGCTCCGACGCTGGCCGGGCACTACGGCGCTCCGGGGCTGGCGCCGGGGGTCACGGCCAGCATCGAGTCGCTGACCGACCGGCTGGAGGCCCGGCTCGACGAGCTCGGCATCGATCGACTGCACGTCGCCGGCAACTCGCTTGGCGGCCGCCTGGCGTTGGAGCTCGCCCGGCGGGGACGCGCGCGCACGGTGGTCGCGTTCTCACCGCCGGCGGCGTGGCGCTCGCCGCGTGACCTTGCCGCCGTCACCCGGCTCGTCCTGCTCGGTCACCTCGCCGCGGGCTGGAGTGGCGAGCATGTGCGTCCGCTGCTGGCCCGTCCCCGCAGCCGTCAGCTGCTGCTCGGAGTCGCCGTCGAGCATGGCGAGCGGGTCCCCCCGGGGGCGGCGCAGGAGATGCTGTCGGAGAACGCCGGCTGCGCGATCGTGCGCGAGTTCATGAAGAGCGTCACCGGGCCGATGACCGAGCCGCTGGAGCCGCCCGACTGCCCGATCCGCATCGCCTGGCCGGTCAAAGATCGGACGGTGCCCTTTGAGCGCTTCGGCGAGCCGCTGATGGAGCTCTTGCCCGGTGGCGAGCTTGTGCGCCTGCCCGGTGTCGGCCACGTGCCGATGTACGACGATCCGGGCCTCGTCGTGCGCACGATCACGGAGTTTGCTATTCCACGAGATGGATTCGAAGACAAGGAGTGATGGGCCAATGAGCGTGTCGATCGTAGGCGTCGTTGGCGCCGGCTTCATGGGTTCGGGGATCGCCGAGTCGGTCGCCTTTGCGGGCAAGCACGCCGTGCTGTACGAGCCCGAGCAGGGTCCGCTGGACCGCTCCCGGGACGGCCTTGCCGCGTCGCTGGCTAAGTCGGTGAGCCGAGGCAGGCTCACGCGTGAGGAGGCGAGCGAGATCGCCGACCGCGTCGTCTACACAACCCGGTTCGAGGATCTCACCGGCTCCGATGCAGTGGTGGAGGCGATCACCGAGAACCTGGCGATCAAGGGCGAGCTGTTCGAGCGGCTTGACGTGGCGTTGCCGAACGCCCAGTTCTTGGCGTCGAACACCTCGTCGATCCCGATCGCCGAGCTGGCCGCGCGCACCTCGCGCCCCGAGCGGGTGCTCGGGCTGCACTTCTTCTCGCCGGTGCCGGTGATGAAGCTGGTCGAGGTGGTGATCGCACTCGACACAAGCCGCGAGGCCGTCGACGTCGCCGAGGAGTTCGCCGGCGAGCTCGGTAAGCAGCCGATCGAGACGAAGGACCGTTCGGGCTTCATCGTGAACATGCTCCTGATCCCGTACCTGGTGGCGGCCGTGCGGATGTTCGAGGACGGGTTCGCCACCCGCGAGGACATCGACATCGGCATGAAGCTCGGTTGCGGGCACCCGATGGGCCCGCTGACGCTGTGCGACTTCATCGGCCTCGACGTGATCTACGCCGTGTGCGATTCGCTCTACGAGGAGTTCAAGCGGCCCGAGTACGCCCCGCCGCCGTTGCTCTCCCGGATGCTGGCCTCGGGCCGGCTGGGGCGCAAGTCAGGGCGCGGGTTCTACGACTACGCGGAGACGCCGGCCACCGTCGCGGCCTAGAGGTGACGCGCCGTGGCCAAGGCCGATCTCGACCAGCTCCACAAGCGACTGCGTGACGCGGCGGAGAACCTGCTCTCCGACGAGGAGGAGGTGATCACCGTGTTCCCCGGCAAGTCAAAGCAGGCGCTGATCCTCACCGACCGCCGGGTGCTGATCGTGAAGGCCGGGGCGATGGCCGGCGCCACGTTGCGGGTGAAGGGCTCATCGTTCGAGTTCGAGGACATCGGCGCCGTGAACGTCTACAACGGTCCCCGCCTGACGGCGATCGAGCTCGTGAAGAAGGGGGAGGATCCGCCGAAGCGCCCCGACCTCAGGGCCGCCTACCAGTGGACGAACTGGCTGCCGTGCGACAAGGAGATCGGCAGCGGCGCCCGGGTCGCCGAGCTGCGGGCGTTCATCGACAGCGGCGGCCGCTCGCGCTCGGCCCGCGCGGCGCTCGAAGCCTGAGTCTCGTCCTCACCTCACGCTCCACGGCCGGCCGGACCTCAACGAGAACCGGACGAGCAAGAAGAGCGGGATCAGGACCCACAGACCGACGTGACCGTGGTGGCCGCCGGTCACGGCGGAGATTGCCACGATTGCGATCACGATCGGAACAAGTCCGATCATCCGCAGGCGCGGAAGCTGAAATCGCGGCTTGGGGGTCGGGTCCGGCGGCAGGTCGATGACCAGCTGCTCCAGCTCGCCGAACGTCTTGGCCTGGTAGCAGCGGTCGATCCGTTCCTGGAACTCCTCGGCGTCGAGTCGGCCTTCGGCGTGGTGGCGGCGGAGCCGTTCGCTTGTCTCTTCGCGATCGGCATCGCCGGCGCGTTCGTTGTGATTCCGTCGAGCGTAGACCTTGGGTGTGCCGTCGTCGTACATTTTCTGATTCGCTCCCGTTCGATTGGTCCGTGGAAGGAGCGTGACGCGTTGGCGGGTTGCTGTCATCGGCCCTCGGGCGGCTTGTTCGCTGCTCCCGGCGATCAACGAAAGGGCCGCCCAGTACTCCCGTGGTGGTAGACGGAGCAGCGCCCGGGGACCGATGACGGCGGCCGTCGGCGGAGTTATCGTGGCGCTGTGAAGCGGTTGGCTCGTCAGATGCTGCGCGGGATCCGGCGGGGCGACATCCGGTTGGCGGCGATGGCCGCCGCCGCCCAGATCGGAGGTACGCTCGGCGCGTCCGGCCATCGGCAGCATGGTGGGCACGGTTGCTGGTGGGCGTCCTCGTGCCACGCCACCACGCACCTGAACGTCGTGGCGTTTGCCCTGTTGGCCGTCGGACCGCTTGCCCTGCTTCTCAGGCGCCGCCGCCCGCGCACCGTCCTTGCCGCCAGCTTCGCCGCGGCACTGCTCTACGTGTCGCTCGGATTCGTCCAGGGCCCGAATTACGTAGCGGTGGTCCTGGCGCTCGTGTCCGCCGTCCGGGCGGGCGATCGCATCGCCGGGCGGGCGGCCGTGATCGCCGGATGGGTGCTGTTCCTATGGCTGCCCGCGGCGCTGGGTGTGACCGGCACGCCGACCGTGCTCGCTGCGTTGGCGATCGCCGCGTGGCTGCTCGTGCTGCTCGCCGCGGCCGAGGCGCTCCGCGGCCGCCAGGAGCGGGCGGCCGAGGCGAGGCGGGCGCGCCAGGAGCAAGCGCGTCGCCAGGTCGACGAGGAGCGGCTGCGAATCGCACGGGAGTTGCACGACGTACTGGCGCACAACATCTCCCTGATCAACGTCCAGTCCGGCGTCGCGCTGCACCTGATGGACGAACAGCCCGAGCAGGCCCGCAGCGCGCTGCAAGCGATCAACGAGGCCAGTGCGGACGCTCTGCGCGAGGTCCGCTCGGCGCTCAACATCTTGCGGGGCAGCACGGAGGAAGTGCCGCGGGCGCCGACTGCCGGATTGGCGCGGCTCGACGAGCTTGTGTCGCGCGCCGTGGCGGCGGGCATTGCGGTCTCGCTTGAGGTGCAGGGTGAGCGGTGCTGGCTGCCGGCGAGCGTCGACCTGGCGGCGTTCCGGATCGTGCAGGAGTCGCTGACCAACATCGTGCGCCACGCCGAGGCCGGCTCGGCCAAGGTGCAGCTCACGTATGCAAATGGTGATCTGACGGTGCAGATCGACGACGATGGCCAGGGTCCCGGTACGCAGGTCGCCGGCGGCAGCGGCAGCGGCATCGCGGGGATGCGCGACCGGGCGACGGCGCTCGGTGGCGAGCTTGAGGCGGGTCCCCAGCCGACCGGCGGCTTCCGCGTGCGCGCGCGGCTGCCGATCGGGATCGAAGCCACGGTGGGCGATCGATGATTCGCGTCCTGCTGGCCGACGATCAGGCGCTCGTGCGCGCCGGGTTCCGCGCCTTGCTCGACGCCCAAGACGGCATCGAGGTCGTCGGCGAGGCGCAGGACGGCCGACATGCGGTCGACTTGGCACGAGCGCAGCACCCCGACGTGATCCTGATGGACATCCGGATGCCGGTGCTCGACGGGCTCGCCGCGTCGCGCGAGATCGCGGCCGACCGTCAGCTGGACTCCATCCGGATCATCATCCTGACCACGTTCGAGCTCGACGAGTACGTGTTCGAGGCGATCCGGGCCGGCGCAGCCGGGTTCCTGGTCAAGGACACGAAGCCGAGCGAGTTGATCGAGGCCGTACGCGTCGTCGCCGGCGGGGACGCGCTGCTCTCACCGTCTGTCACCCGCCGGCTGATCGCCGAGTTCGCGGCGCGCGCGAAGGAGCCACCGAGCTCGACCGCGCTCGGGGAGCTGACCCCCCGCGAACGCGAGGTGATGGCGCTCGCGGCCGCGGGGCTCTCGAACGAGCAGATCGCGACCCGGCTCGTGGTCAGCGTCGCCACGGCGAAGACACACGTCAGCCGGGCGATGGTCAAGCTCGGCGTCCGCGACCGCGCCCAACTGGTCGTCCTGGCCTACGAGACCGGACTCGTGCGTCCCGGGTGGCTTGACTCTGGAGACGACGGAGGGTAGTCCTCACGCCCCCGGGAGCTCGCCGGCGGCGGTGAGCGCGGCGGCGAGGACGGCCAGCGCCGGCTCGTCCGCCGCCTCGGTCACGGCGATCGACAGTGTTCGCTCGCTTGGATCCCAGTCCAGCGCGAAGAACGGACAGCACGCGCGCTCGGTGGCGATCAGCTCCTCGATCAGCTGGTCCGGGGTGCCGGCGTCGATTCGCACGACGACGTGCGATGCGGTCCGCTCCGCAATGGCGCCGTGCCGGCCCGCCTCGCGGTAGCGCTGCAGCTGCACGCGCAGAGCCTCCTCGTCGAGCGCGCAGGCCGATGTGGCCATCGGGAGCGGTTCCATGGCTGAACCTTATCCGGGCGAAGCTGCCCTGAGTATCGCCTGGGTCTGACGCAGCTGGAGGTTGCCCGCGCCGACAGGTGGGTTCGTCACTCTGGGGGGGTTTTCGACGCCCTGGGTGGAAAGGGCTCCCAGAGAGTCGATCAGGTATTCAGGAAGGCTGGGGTGACCCCGCCACCGCGGCGGGAACGTTCACGCCGCCCTCACTCGCTCCGGGAAGGTTTGCCCAGAGGCGACGTCTGCATGGGTAACTACGACCGTGTGTCGTAGACCAACGTCAACCATGAGGCGGACCAGATGCACAAGCACACGCGGGCGCAGGGCAGGGCGGCATGAGGCGGCTCGGCGGTCTTCAAAACAATCGTCGCCCGGCGGCGGCCCCGGGGGCCGCTCCAGCTCGGGCCGACGTCGACGACATCCTCGACGACTACATCAACTGGCGCGAGGCCTGCCTCGCGCTCGGCGAGGCGTATGAAGGTTGGAAGCGTGCCGCCCGCCACGAGCGAGCGCCGGCATTCGAGGGCTACGTTGCCGCCCTGGATCACGAAGAGCAGGTGGCGAAGGCGTATCAGTGGTCCGTGGAGCACTACGCCGCCGATCTGTAATGGCCGGCTTCATCGGATGACCGCGGCGATGGGTGTCGGAACAGGCTGTACAGGAGGAAGAAGGCGGGAATCAACTACTACGATGCGTCGTAGAGTGTCCTCGCGCCGGTCAGTGACCGCCGCTCAGGAGGGTGTTGAACTCTGCCGCGAACGGGGCGGCGGTCAGCGTCGAGGGCTGAAACAGGCGCAACGGACCACCGGCGCGGCCGATCAGGAACGACGGGGTGGCGCTGACGCCGGCCCGGGTGGCCGTGGTGTTGGTGCTGGTCAGGGCGGCGCCGGCGGCGGCGGTGTGACTCGCGTTCACCGCGGCGGGAATATTCAGATTCGGCACGGCGTCGAACAGGCGGTGGACGTAGGAGGATGTGACATAGCCCGAGTTCTCCTCGCCCTGGTTCAGGTACAGGAGGTCGACGAAGTTCCACAGCTTGTTCTGCTCGGCCGCGGCCGCGGCGGCGTGGCCGGCGGTGACCGAGTCCGGACCGATAAAGGAGAGGTTCTCGAACCGCATGCTCACCTGGCGGGTGCGGACGTAGTCACGGACGAGCGTGGGCAGCGCCTGCACCGCGTACTCGTCGCAGTAGGGACATTGCAGGTCGGCGAACTCGACGACGTGCACCGGCGCATCGGGACGGCCCAGCAGGGTGCCCCGCTGGGGGATGCCGGCGAACAGCTGCTTCGAGAACGCGGCATCCTGCACCGGCGCACCGGACGACGCGTTGACGGCCGCGTGGCCACTGGAGATCGCCACGGCCACGACGACGAGTGCCACGGCAACCAGAATCGTGCCGGCCACCGTGCGCATCCGCTTGCGGGTTGCAGCTCTGGCGCGGGCCTGCGCCTCCTGGGCGAAGCGCTTCTCCCGCGCGGCCAGCTTGCGTGCGGCGGAGCCGTTCATCGCGCGCTCCCGGGGAGCGGCGGGGCTTGGGTAGGTGAGAGATGTTCCATGCGATCCGAGTCTACTACACAGCGTCGTACGTTTGGCGTAGCAGATCCAATATGGCGGTTGTTGCGCTGAACAGGATGGCGCTCACACCCCGCTGTCGAGGACGTTCGCGCGCTTCTCGGGCACGGGCTGCTGGCGTCGACGCGCACGCCCACGCCGCCGTCCGGGCGCCCGACGGCACGCGGTGAAGGCACAGAAACCGCCGCTATTCGCTATTCGAAGGAAACTGCGCCTCCAAGGGTGCCCGGCGGCACACTCCCGCCGATCGGCAATCCGGAGAACAATGCCGGGTGGCGGCGGCACACCGCCGGCGCTGAAGGTGGGGTGCGGACCGCGGTCAGCGGCGGCCGGTCGCAGCGAGATGCCGCGAGACGGCCTCGGCGCGGTGCGACGCGCCGAGCTTGCGCAGGATGTGCTTCACGTGTGACTTCACCGTCGACTCGCTGATCAGCAGCCGGTTGGCGATCCCGGCGTTCGTCTCGCCCGTCGCGATCAGCTCGATCACCTCG